>DASZYF010000044.1:0-14645 GCA_035545535.1 Mycobacteriales bacterium
GCGGCGGCGACGGCGCTCAGCGGATCGCTCACATCGGTGTGCCACGTGAGCGCGCCACGCGCGGTGGCGGCCAGTGCGATGACCGCGCCGGGCACGGCAGCGAGCGGGAGGGCGACCGCGAGGGCGGGGTGCAGCTTCATCGGGGACCTCGTGTGCGTCGGTGGCGTTCGATGCCGTTGGATGTCGTTCGGCGTCATCCGACAGTCAGACGCGGCGCGTGCCTAGACGCAGCAGCGGTCACCTGCCGCACGTGGACAACCGCGAGCAGTGCCGTCGCCCGCACACTGCGCACCTGTGGACGACGGTGGGCGGTGGCAGCGGCTCTTCACCGACCTCGAGCACGAGCTCGACGGGATCGCCGCGAGCGAGCGCACGGCGGAGGCCGGCGTGCGCGCTCGCATCGACACGGGCCGGCTGACGTTCGCCGAACGCATCGCGGCCGGACGGGGCACGCGGGCGGGGCTCGCGCTGCCGGGCCTGCGGGTCGAGGGGCTGCTCGTCGACTCCGGCCCGGACTGGGTGCTCGTCGCGGGCACGTGCTCGTACCTGGCCGCACTGGACGCGGTGCTCTGGATCGACGGCCTCACGGCCCCGGCCGCCGCGCCGCCGCTCCCGGAGGGGACGGCGGGCCGGTTCGACCTGCGCATGTGCTTGCGGCGCCTCGCCCGCGAGCGTGTGCCTGTGGTTATCTTCCTGTGCGACAGGACGTCTCACGGCGGCACGCTCGACCGGGTGGGTGCCGACCACGTCGACCTCGCGGTGCACGCACCCGACGAGCCGCGCCGCGCGTCGGCGGTGCGCGGAGTGCGATGCGTCCCGACCTCCGCGCTCGCCGCGGTGCGGCTCGGTGTCAGTCCATGACGTGCAGCTCGGCGGCCGTGCGCTGCTTCGACTCCTCGATGTAGGCGTCCAGGTCGGGTGGGTCGATGCGCCACTGCCCGCGCCCGCCGAGCTGGAACGCGCGGATCTCGCCGCGGCGCAGCAGCGCGTACATCTGGCTGGCCGACACGTTGAGGAGGTCGGCGGCCTCCTCCATCGTCAGCAGCTTGGGGCGCATGGCGAGCGAGTGTGGCACCACCGGGCCGGGTCGACCTCGGTGCCGTTCGGTGCTGTTGATGTCCGGTTGCGGTCACCCGACTGCGGTGGACGCGGATGGGCACCTAACGTCCGCGTCGTGACCGCGACGCTCGCCGATCCCGTGCGCGCAGCCGCGCCCGCCGAAACGGTGCCGGCGGCCCGCCGGCTCGGCCGGTCACGCCGCGTCGACCCGCGGCTGGTGGCCGGCATCGTGCTGCTGCTCGTCTCGATCGTCGCCGGCGACCGGCTGCTCACCTCCGGCCGGGCGACGACACCGGTGCTCGTCGCGACGCGCGACCTGGCAGCGGGCCACGTGCTCGCGCCCGGCGACCTCGTCGCGGCGCGGGTGCGCCTGTCGTCGGCGGCGCGGCCGGCCTACCTGCCGGCGACCACGCCGCTCACCGGACGGGTGCTCGCGCGCGCCGTCGGGACCGGCGAGCTGCTGCCGGCGGCGGCGATCGGCGCCGGTGCCGCCGCGCCCGCGCGGCTCGTGGCCGTCGCGGTCGCCGACGGTCATCGCCCGCTGCTGTCCGCGGGCGACGTCGTCGACCTCTACGTCACGACGTCGCGGGCCGGCGCGGCGTGCACCACGATCCCCGCCGTGCGCGGCGTCGAGGTGGCCGACGACGTGCCGGTCGCGGCCACGTCCGGCAGCGCGACCGTCGTGCTGCGGGTCCCGGTCGGGCAGGCGGCGGCGGTGGTGCTCGCCGCGGCGTCCGGAGCGCTCGACGTCGTCGTCACCCGCGGAGCGGCGCCGACGCCGCCCGACGCCGTGACCGGCTCGTCGCCCTGCGCGGCGCGATGACCGCCACGGTCCCGGTGCTCACTGCCGCGAACGGCGAGGCGTGGGAGGCGGCGTTCGTCGGCCGGTCGGGAGACGCGGCGGTCGGCGCGGTCGTCGTCGCGCGGTGCCTCGACGTGGTCGACCTGCTGGCCACCGCCCAGACCGGGCGGGCACGGGTCGCCGTGATCGCCGCGTCGCTGCGACACCTCGATCGCGAGGCGATCGCCCGCCTGCACGCGTTGGGCCTGGCGGCGGTCGTCGTGGTGGACGGCCCGGCAACGGCGCCGCGGTGGCGTGACCTCGGGGCCGATGTCGTCATCGACGACCGGATCGAACCGGAAGCCCTCGGACAGGCTGTGGCGCAGGCACTCTCGCCCGCTCCCGCCGCCGTCGACCCGGCGGGTGGGCGGCTGGTCACCGTGTGGGGACCGGCCGGCGCGCCGGGACGGAGCACAGTGGCGCTCGCCGTCGCCGACGAGCTGGCGGCGTCCGGCCTGCGCACCGTGCTGATCGACGCCGATCCGTACGGCGGCTCCCTCGCCACGCAGCTCGGCCTCCTGGACGAGGCGCCCGGCCTCGTCGCCGCGGTGCGCGCGGCCTCCTCCGGCGCGCTCGACGTCGCGTCGGTGTCCGCCTGCGCGGCGCACGTGGGGGACCTTGCGGTGCTCACCGGGCTGGCGCGGGCGGACCGCTGGCCCGAGCTGCGGGAGTCCGCCGTCGCTGCCGTGCTCGAGGCGGCGCGGCGCGCGGCGGCGATCGCCGTCGTCGACGCCGGGTTCTGCCTCGAGGCCGACGAGGAGATCAGCTACGACCTGCCGGCGCCGCGGCGCAACGGACCGACGCTCACCGCGATCGCGGCCGCCGACGTCGTCGTCGCGGTCGCCGCGGCCGATCCGCTGGGCCTGCAGCGCTTCCTGCGGGCGCTGCCGGAGGTGCGTGCCCTGCTGCGACCCGACGCGGAGCTGCGCGTGGTGGTGAACAAGGCACGGGACAGCGCGATCGGCGGTCGCGACGCGCACCGTCAGGTCGGCGAAGCGCTCCTGCGCCACGGCGGGGTCACGCCGGCCGCGGTGCTGCCGTTCGACGTCGATGCGTGCGACCGCACGCTGCTCGGCGGCCGCACGTTGCGCGAGGCGGCGCCGACCAGCGCGCTCCGGGCCGCGCTGCGCGCGTTCGCCGGCGAGCTGGCCGGTGTTGCTCCTCCCGCGCGCCGCCGGCGCGCCCGCTGACCGCCCGGGTCAGCGGGGCGGGAGGTAGGGGCCGAGCTCGGTGCGCGCGACCGTGCGCAGGTGAACGGCGTCCGGACCGTCGGCGATGCGCAGCGTGCGGATGCCCGCCCACATCGCGGCGAGCGGGAAGTCGTCGCTCACGCCGCCCCCGCCGTGCACCTGGATCGCGCGGTCGATGACGTTGAGCGCCGCGCGCGGCGCGACGACCTTGATCGCCGCGATCTCGCTGCGGGCCGCCCGGGCGCCGACGGTGTCGATGAGGTACGCGGCCTTCAGCACCAGGAGCCGGGCCTGCTCGAGCTCGATGCGCGACTCGGCGATCTGCTCCTGCACCGTGCCCTGCGACGCGAGTGGCTTGCCGAACGCGACGCGGGACACCGAGCGCTCGCACATGAGCTTGAGCGCCCGCTCGGCGGCGCCGATCACCCGCATGCAGTGGTGGATGCGGCCGGGGCCCAGGCGCGCTTGCGCGATCGCGAAGCCGCCGCCCTCCTCGCCGATGAGGTTGCTCTTGGGCACGCGCACGTCGGTGAAGCGCAGCTCGCAATGCCCTTCCTGGTGCTGGTAGCCGAACACCGGCAGCGCGCGCACGACCTCCACGCCGGGCGTGTCCATCGGCACCAGCACCATCGACTGCTGCAGGTGCGGGGGCGCGTCCGGGTTCGTCTTGCCCATCACGATGAGGATCGCGCAGCGCGGGTCGGCCGCCCCGGAGATCCACCACTTGCGGCCGTTGATGACGTAGTGGTCGCCGTCGGACTCGATGCGGCACGCGATGTTGGTGGCGTCGCTGCTCGCGACGTCGGGCTCGGTCATCGCGAACGCCGAGCGGATCTGCCCGTCGAGCAGCGGCTGCAGCCACTGCTCCTTCTGGTCCGGCGTGCCGAACAGGTGCAGGACCTCCATGTTGCCGGTGTCGGGCGCGGAGCAGTTGAGGGCCTGGGGCGCGATCTCCACCGACCAGCCGGTGAGCTCCGCGAGCGGCGCGTACTCGAGCACCGACAGCCCGCCGACGGCCGGCAGGAAGAGGTTCCAGAGCCCGCGGGAACGGGCCTCGACCTTCAGCTCCTCGACGACCGGCGGCAGCGTGTGGTCGCCGTAGCCCTTCTCCTGCCGGTACTGCTCGTACGCGTGCTCGGCCGGGAACACATGGCTGTCCATGAAGTCCTTGAGCCGGCCTAGGTAGTCGCTGGCCTTGGGGGAGAGGGCGAAGTCCATGCGCGCACGCTATTGGGTCCGTGGGCGATGGGAGGATGGGGGCTCTTATGGACGTGTCCGTCGTCGTGCTGCCCGACCGTCCGTACCCCGAGATCGTCGCCGCGGCGCGCACGGCGGAGTCGCTCGGGGCCCGCACGGTGTGGACCTACGACCACCTCGCGTGGCGCGATCTGGCCGACGGGCCGTGGCTCGGGATGGTGCCACTGCTCGCCGCGCTCGCCCGCGACACGACGTCGGTGCGGCTGGGACCGCTGGTCTCGTCGCCGAACTTCCGGCACCCGGTGACGCTCGCGAAGGATGCGATGTCGCTCGACGTGATCTCCGACGGCCGCGTCGACCTCGGCGTCGGGGCCGGCGGTGTCGGCTGGGACGCGACCGTCCTCGGGGGCGAGGTGCTGCCCCCGGCGGAGCGGGTCGCCCGCTTCGCCGAGTTCGTCGACCTGCTCGACGTGCTGCTCCGCGAGCCCGCCGGCGTCACCGTGCGCGGCGAGCGCTACAGCGCGGTGGAGGCGCGCATGCTGCCCGGGTGCGTGCAGCGTCCGCGGATCCCGTTCACGCTGGCCGCGAGCGGGCCCAAGGCGCTCGACGTGGTCGCGCGTCACGGCCAGGGCTGGGTGACGGTCGGCCCGCTGGTCGACGTCGCGCCCGACGAGTGGTTCGCGGCCGTCGCGCAGCAGTCCGCGGCGTTGGCGGTCGCGTGCGCCCGGCACGGCCGCGACCCCCGCGCGGTGCGCCGCATCGCGCTCATCTCGCGGGAGCAGGCGTGGGCGACCACATCGCTCGCCGCCTACGACGACGTCGTGGCTCGGCTCGCCGCGCTCGGCTTCGACGAGATCGCGTTGCACTGGCCGCGGCCATGGGAGGGTCGAGCCGTGCCCGACGACCTGATGGCTCCCATCCTCGAGAAGCACCGCAGTGGCTGAGGCCGACGCCCCGACGCTCCGGGCGCTCGTCGTCGACTACGGCGGCGTGCTCACGACGTCGCTCGACACGTCGACCCGCGACTGGATCGCCGCCGACGGCCTCGACCCGGAGCTCGTGCGCACCGCGATGCGCACGATCATCGCCGACTCCTACGGCAAGGGCGACGGCATGATCCACGGCCTCGAGACCGGTCGCATCCCCGCCGCCGAGTTCGAGCGGCAGCTCGCGCACGAGCTCGCGCAGGCGGGCGTCAGCGACGTCGACCCCGAAGGGCTGCTCGGCCGGATGTTCGCCGGCATGCGCGAGGAGACGGGCATGACGGGGGCGCTGCTGCGCGCCCGCGCGGCCGGGTTCAAGACCGCCCTGCTGTCGAACTCCTGGGGCAACGAGTACCCGCGCGAGCGCTGGCACGAGCTGTTCGACGAGACCGTGATCAGTGGTGAGGTGGGGATGCGCAAGCCCGAGCCGGAGATCTACCGGCTCGTCGCGGAGCGGCTCGGCGTCACCCCGGAGGAGTGCGTGTTCGTCGACGACATCGCGACGAACATCAGGGGAGCGGTCGCCGTGGGCATGGTCGGCGTGCACCACACCGACGTGGACGCCACGCTGGCCGAGCTCGAGGTGCTGCTCGGCATCCCGATGCGCGGACCCTCCTAGCGATCCTCAGGACGTCGGGCGCTGCACGGGGATCGCGCTCGGGCGCACCGGCACGGGGTGACCGAACAGGAACCCCTGCATGCGCGGGCAGCCCAGCGCGAGCAGCGCGTCCCGCTGCTCCCCGGTCTCGACACCCTCGGCGACGACACCGACGCCGAGCTCGTGCGCGAGCGCCACGAGCGCGCGGACGATGGCGACGTCGACGGCCGCGCCGGGCAGCTCGCGGACGAACGACTGGTCGATCTTGATCTCGTCGACGGGCAAAGCCCGCAGGCGGGCGAGCGAGGAGTGCCCGGTGCCGAAGTCGTCGAGCGACACCTGCACGCCGAGCGCACGCAGCTCGGTGAGCACGGCGGCCCCACGCGTCGCGGACGGCACGAGCGAGGTCTCGGTGATCTCCAGGATGAGCCGCGCCGGTGCGAGCCCGGTGTCGGTGCAGGCGGCGGCGACCATGTCGACGGCCGCGCGGTCCGCGAGGTGTCCGGCCGAGAGGTTCACCGAGACCGGCAGGTGGGCCTCGACGCCGGTCCACGTCGCGGCCTCGGCGCAGGCGCGGCGCACGACCCAGGCATCGAGCGTGGCCGCCATGCCGCACTCGCGCGCCACCTCGAGGAAGCTCTGCGGCGCGAGCAGCCCGCGCAGCGGGTGCCGCCAGCGGACGAGCACCTCGTAGCCCACGAGGACGCCGTCGGTCGCGTCGACGATGGGCTGCCGGTGCAACCGCAGCTCGTCCTTGGCGAGCGCGTCGGCGAGGTCGGCGGCGACCGCGTGCCGGTCCCAGACCGCCAGGAGGCCGCGAGCCGGACGGGCGGGACGATCTGCGGGCCCACCCGGGGCGTGGGCGGAGGAAGTCACGGGTGAGGGGGCCATGGCGGGGCAATCGTGGCAGGGCGGACAGGCGATGGGCATGACCCGCGATGACTAGATCCGCCGGGTGGGAGAGTGCGTGACGTGGACCGGCTCTCGGCGCTCGACGTCTCCTTCCTCTACATGGAGGAGCCCACGACGGCCATGCACGTCGGCGGGCTCGCGGTGTTCGACCCTCCTGCGGACCATCCGTTCGACTACGACGCTCTGCTGGACCTCATCGAGGCGCGCATCGCCCTGGTCCCGCGCTACCGGCAGAAGGTCCGCTGGGTGCCGGCCCGCCTCGGCAACCCGGTGTGGGTGGACGATCCCGACTTCGACGTGAGCTACCACGTGCGTCGCAGCGCGCTGCCCCGGCCGGGCACCGACGAGCAGCTGCGTGAGCTGGTCGGCCGGCTGCAGTCCCGCCAGCTCGACCGCGCCCGGCCGCTCTGGGAGATGTACCTCGTCGAGGGCCTCGAGAACGGCCGCATCGCGGTGGTCACCAAGACCCATCACGCGATGGTCGACGGCGTCTCGGCGGTCGACATCGGCTCGGTGATCCTCGACCTCACCCCCACGCCGCGGGAGACGCCCGCCGACGACTGGGACCCGCAGCCGGAGCCGTCGCGCGCCGGCCTGCTCCTCGGGGCGGTCAACGACTGGCTGCGCCGGCCGCTCGACATGGCCGAGTCGGTCCGCGGCAACATCGTCGATGCCAAGGCGACCGCGGCGAAGGTGGGGGCGGTGGTCGGCGGGCTCGCCGCTGCGCTGCGCGTGCAGGCCCGCCCGGCGCCCGCGAGCCCGCTCAACGTGACCATCGGGGAGCAGCGCCGGTTCGGCACCGCGGCGACCGACCTCGACGACTACAAGCGGGTGCGCAAGGCGCACGGCGGCACGGTCAACGACGTCGTGCTGGCGACCGTCGCCGGTGCGCTGCGCGCCTGGCTGCTCACCCGCGGCGAGCCGGTCACGCCCGCGACGACGTTGCGGGCGATGGTCCCCGTCAGCGTGCGCACCGACGACCAGCAGGGCGCCGGCGGCAACCACGTCTCGTCCTACTTCGTCGACCTGCCGATCGGCGAGCCGAACGCCGTGATGCGGCTGCACCAGATCAGCTACGCGATGCGCGCGCACAAGGAGTCCGGCCAGTCCGTCGCCGCCGACGCGATCGTCGCCATGGCGGGCTTCGCGCCGCCGAACCTGCACGCGCTCGGCGCCCGCCTCGGCTCCGGCCTGTCGCGCCGCCTGTTCAACGTCGTCGTCACGAACGTGCCCGGACCGCAGTTCCCGCTGTACGCGGCCGGCGCGAAGATGCTGGCGATGTACCCGGTGGTCCCGCTGTCCAAGGGCCAGGGCGTGAGCATCGGCCTCACCTCCTACGACGGCGGGGTCTACTACGGCCTCAACGCCGACCGTGACGCGATGCCCGACGTGGACGTGCTGGCCTCGTGCATCGAGGAGTCGCTCGTGGAGCTCGTCGCCACCGTCGACTGAACGCCGCAGGCTTGACACGTCCGGCGCGCAGGTCTCGACTCGACGCGTGCTGCGCGAAGGAGCCCGGGAGATCGAACGGGCCGCCAAGTGGGGGGCGGGCGTGATCGGTGCCGGCCTCGTCGTCGCGTCGCGCCGCCGGCAGCCCGGGACCGTCGGGCCGGACGTGCGCGGCCTGCGCGGGTTCGCCGGGCGCATGACCACGCCGCTGCTGCCCGACGACTACCTGCACATGCTCAACCCGCTGTGGTCGGCCCGCGAGCTGCGCGGCCGCGTGGTGAAGGTGATCCCCGAGACCGAGACCGCGGCGACGCTGGTGATCCGCCCGGGCTGGGGCTGGTCGTTCGACTACCAGCCCGGTCAGTACGTCGGCATCGGCACGCAGGTCTCGGGGCGCTGGCACTGGCGCTCGTACTCGCTGACCTCCGCTCCGAAGAAGGACCAGGGGCACATCGCCATCACCGTCAAGGCGATGCCCGAAGGGTTCCTCTCGCAGCACCTCGTCAAGGGGCTCGAGCCGGGCACGATCGTGCGGCTCGCCGCGCCGCAGGGCACCTTCGTCCTGCCCGACCCGCCGCCGGCCAAGGTGCTGTTCCTCACTGCGGGCAGCGGGCTCACGCCGGTCATGGCGATGCTGCGCACGCTGCACCGCCGCGACACGATGCCCGACGTCGTGCTCGTGCACTCGGCCCCGACAGCCGGCGACGTCTTGTTCCGCGCCGAGCTGCACGACCTCGCAGCGGCGCACGCCTCGCTGCACCTGCACGAGCAGCACACGGAATCGATGGGCGTGCTCCCGGTCGAACGGCTGCCCGAGGTCTGCCCGGACTGGGTGGAGCGGGAGACCTGGGCGTGCGGGCCTCCCGCGATGCTCGAAGCAGCCGAAGGCTGGTGGCGTGATCACGGGGTGCCCGGTCGCCTGCACCTGGAGCGGTTCACGGTCGCGCTGAAGGGCGCGGGTGGCGAGGGCGGCGAGGTCACGTTCAAGCGCACCGGCAAGGTTGCGCAGGCGGACGGTGCGACGACGCTGCTGGACGCGGGGGAGCAGGCCGGCGTGCAGATGCCGTTCGGCTGCCGCATGGGCATCTGCCAGAGCTGCGTGATCCCGTTGCTCGCGGGCAGTGTGCGGGACCTCCGCAACGGGAACGTCCATGGGGAGGGCGACCGCATCCAGACCTGCGTGTCGGCGGCCGCGGGCGACTGCGTGCTGGACGTCTGAGGCGCCGACATCGGAAGGGAGCACCGTGGCCATCACTGACGTGCGGGAGTTCGCGCACCTCACCCCCGAGGACGTGGCCGCCATCGGCGACGAGCTCGACCAGATGCGCCGCGAGGTCGAGGACGCGCGCGGTGACAGTGATGCCGCGTACGTGCGGCGCACGATCAAGCTGCAGCGCGGCCTGGCCGCCGGTGCGCGGGTCGTCCTGTTCGCGAGCCGCTTCCCGCCCGCGTGGGTGCTCGGCACCGCGATGCTCGGGGCCGCGAAGATCCTCGAGAACATGGAGCTCGGGCACAACATCATTCACGGGCAGTGGGACTGGATGAACGATCCCGAGATCCACTCGACGTCGTGGGAGTGGGACACGACGTGCCCGTCGGACCACTGGAAGCACTCGCACAACTTCGTGCACCACAAGTACACGAACGTCATCGGCAAGGACAACGACGTCGGCTACGGGATCCTGCGCGTCCGCCCGGAGCAGCGCTGGAACGTCGCGATGCTCGCGCAGCCGCTGTACTACGCCGCCCTCACGGCCCTGTTCGAGTGGGGCGTCGCACTGCACGACCTCGACATCGAGGCGATCCGCAGGCGCGAGAAGGACCCGGCGGTCATCAAGCGGCAGCTCGGAGAGATCGGCCGCAAGGTGCGCCGCCAGGTGGGCAAGGACTACGTGGTGTTTCCGCTGCTCACCGGCCCGGCGTGGAAGCAGACGCTGGCCGCCAACTTCACGGCGAACATCATCCGCAACGTGTGGTCGAACGCGATCATCTTCTGCGGCCACTTCCCCGACGGTGCCGAGGTCTTCACCGAGGACGTCCTCGAGGACGAGACGCAGGCCGAGTGGTACCTGCGGCAGCTGCTCGGCTCGGCGAACTTCGACGCCGGCCCGCTGCTCGCGCTCATGAGCGGCAACCTCTGCTACCAGATCGAGCACCACCTGTTCCCCGACCTGCCGAGCAACCGCTACGCCGAGATGGCGGTGCGGGTTCGGGCGCTCTGCGAGAAGTACGACCTGCCCTACACGACCGGGCCGTTCCGGCGGCAGTACGGGCAGACCCTGCGCACGCTGATGCGGCTGTCGCTGCCGAGCGGGCGCCGCCGGACCGCGCCGGCCTAGCCGCAGGAGCGCGTCGTCCCGCGTGTCCCCGGCGTCACCCGCGCACCGGAGGTTTGCGGGTGGGGCAAACTGCGTGCATGAGCAAGCAGAAGCAGCGCGAGCCGCGTCGGGGTGTGGTCCTGGGGGCCGGTGGGGTGCTCGGGGCTGCCTGGATGATGGGTGCCCTCGAGGCGCTGCACACGGCGACCGCCCTCGAACCCCGCGACGTGGAGATCGTCGTCGGCACCTCGGCGGGCTCGATCCTGGCCGCGTTCGCCGGTTCCGGCGTCAGCGTCGACGTGATGTCGCGGCACCAGCGCGACGAAGCCATCGAGGGCGACCCGGTCATCGCGTTCGACTACGACCACGACACCGGCGGTTCGCTCCCGCCGCGTCCGCGCCTGCGCCTCGGCTCGCCCGGCCTGCTGCGCAGCACCGTGCGCCACCCGCTCGCGGTCACGCCGATGACCGCGGTCATGTCGCTGCTGCCCGCGGGTCGCGGGTCGCTGCAGGCGGTCGGTGACCTCGTCGCCGGCGTGGCGCCGCAGGAGTGGCCGACCACCCCGAAGACGTGGATCGTCGCCATGGACTACGAGACCGGCAAGCGCGTCGTGTTCGGCCGCGACGGCGCGCCCCGGGCGACGCTGCCGGACGCCGTGCGCGCGTCGTGCGCCATCCCCGCATGGTTCGAGCCGGTCACGATCGACGGTCATCGCTACACCGACGGCGGCACCTGCTCGTCGACCTCGGCCGACCTGCTCGCACCGCTCGGGCTCGACGAGGTCTACGTGCTCGCGCCGATGGCCACCTACGACGACGACCGTCCGCGCGACCTCATCACCAAGCTCGAGCGCCGCTACCGCCGCACGGTCACGCGCCGCCTCGACCGCGAGGTCGCCAAGGTGCGCGCGAGCGGTGCCCGCGTCGTCGTGCTCGCGCCCAACGCCGAGGACCTGCGCGCCATCGGCGCCAACCTCATGGACGCGTCGCGCCGCCTCGACGTCTTCCACACCGCCACCCGCACCACCGCCGCGTCGCTCGCGATGCAGGGCGTGCGGCAGCCGTCGGCCCGGTCGCTCGCCGGCTGACGCCGCGCCCCGACCGTGCGCGTCTACGTCCCCCTGACCTTCCCGCTGCTGCGGGCCGCCCTCGCCGCCGGTGAGCTGCCCGCGGGCCGCGGCTACGGCGTGACGCCGGGTCTGCGCGAGCACTACGCCTCCGGTGACGCCGAGGAGCTCGAGGAGGCGGCCCGGGCGCTGGCGGCCGTCGGGTCGTTGCGCCTGCTCGCCGCCGATGCGTCGGCGCCGCGGCGCCGGGTGGTCGTCGCCATCGACGCGGACGGGCCGGCTGACCCGGCGGAGCGCGGCGCCGTGCAGCTCGCGCCCGTCAGCAGAAAGCACTGGGCCGCGGCTCTGCTCGACGACGACAGCTCCGCGGACGTCATCGCGGCGGCGGCCGACGCGGTCACCGATGCCGACGCGGGCGACGAGGACGCGGCGTTCATGGTCAGCGAGGCCGACGACATCGAGCTCCAGTGGTTCGGTGTGCAGGAGCTGGAGCACCTGCCTGACCTGTAGCCGCACCCCGGGGGAGGATGGTCACGTGGCTGCGTTCGACGGCGTGACCGATCCGCCCGCGCCGGTGAACGAGCCGGTCCGGACCTACGCCGTCGGCACCGCCGAGCGCGCCTCACTCGTCGCGACCCTCGAGGCGATGGGCGCGGAGCAACCGCTCGAGCTGACGCAGACGATCGGCGGTCGCGAGCTGCGCGGCCGGGGCGACGCGGTCGACGTCGTCAGCCCGCACCGGCACGCCCACGTGCTCGGCCGGTTCCACCAGGCGAGCGCCGCCGACGTGCAGGGCGCCATCGACGCCGCGCTCGGTGCGGCCCCGGCCTGGCGCGACCTCGCGTTCGACGACCGCGCCGCGGTCCTGCTGCGCGCCGCCGACCTGCTCGCCGGACCGTGGCGGGACACGTTGAACGCGGCGACGATGCTCGGGCAGAGCAAGACCTGCTACCAGGCCGAGATCGACAGCGCCTGCGAGCTGGCCGACTTCTGGCGCTTCAACGTGCACTACGCGCG
This sequence comes from Mycobacteriales bacterium, assembly GCA_035545535.1. Taxonomy (GTDB): domain Bacteria; phylum Actinomycetota; class Actinomycetes; order Mycobacteriales; family CAJCIY01; genus DASZYF01. The sequence goes on from DASZYF010000044.1 coordinate 12,632, forward strand.
CCGGGTGCTGGCCGACCAGCCCGTCGCGCAGGCGCCCGGCACGTGGAACCGCATGGACCACCGCCCGCTCGAGGGCTTCGTCCTCGCCATCACCCCCTTCAACTTCACCGCCATCGCCGGCAACCTGCCGACGGCGCCCGCGCTCATGGGCAACACCGTCGTCTGGAAGCCGAGCCCCACCCAGCAGCTCGCGGCGCACCACACGATGCGGCTGCTCGAAGCCGCCGGGTTGCCACCGGGCGTGATCAACCTCGTCACCGGGGACGGCGCGGCGGTCAGCGAGGTCGCGGTGCCGCACCGCGACCTCGCCGGCATCCACTTCACCGGTTCGACGCGCACGTTCGAGCACATCTGGCAGTCGGTCGCGGCGAACCTGCCCGCGTACCGCACCTATCCCCGGCTCGTGGGGGAGACCGGCGGCAAGGACTTCGTCGTCGCTCATCCCAGCGCCGACCCCGATGCGTTGCTCGTCGCGCTCGTGCGGGGCGCGTTCGAGTACCAGGGGCAGAAGTGCAGCGCCGCATCCCGCGCCTACATCCCCCGCTCGCTGTGGACCAGCGGCCTGCGGGACGCACTCGCGAGCGCGACCGACGCCGTCGAGTACGGCGACGTGTCGGACCTCGCCTGCTTCGGTGGCGCCGTCATCGACCGGCGCGCCTTCGACCGGCTGTCCGCCGCGCTCGCGAAGGCGCAGGCTGACGCCGGGGTCACCGTGCTCGCCGGTGGCCGGGCCGACGACACCGAAGGGTTCTTCGTCGATGCGACCGTCGTCGAGGCGAGCGACCCCGCGCACGACCTGTTCACCACCGAGCTCTTCGGGCCGGTCCTCGCCGTGCACGTCTACGACGACAGCTCGCCCTCGTCGTGGGCCGACGTGCTCACGCTCGTCGATGCGACGTCGCCGTACGGGCTCACCGGCGCGATCTGGGCCCGCGACCGGGGCGCGATCGACACGGCGATGCACGCGTTGCGGTTCGCCGCCGGCAACGTCTACGTCAACGACAAGCCCACCGGTGCCGTCGTCGGACAGCAGGCGTTCGGCGGCGCGCGCAAGAGCGGAACCGACGACAAGGCGGGCAGCGTGCTGAACCTGCTGCGGTGGGTGGCCCCCCGCGTGGTCAAGGAGACGTTCGTCGCGCCCACCGAGTGGCGCCACCCGCACCAGGGCTAGCGGATGCGCAGGGTCAGCTGGTCGATGGGCGTCTCCCTCGACGGCTACATCATCGGGCCGGACGGCTCGTTCGACTTCGGCGCGCCCGATGAGGAGGTCTTCCGGTTCTGCATCGAGGAGATCCGCGGCATGGGCGTGCACTTCATGGGCCGCCGCCTCTACGAGACGATGCTCTACTGGGAGACGGCGGACCAGGACCCGTCGTTGTCCGAGGACGAGCGCGAGTGGACCGCCCTCTGGAAGGCGCTTCCCAAGGTCGTCTTCTCGCGCACGCTCACCACGGTCGTCGGCAACGCCCGCCTCGCCTCAGGTGATGTGGCCGAGGAGATCGGCCGCTGGCGCGCGGAGCCCGGCGACGGCGGGATCGCCGTCGGCGGCGCCGACCTCGCGCACCAGGTGGCCGCGCTCGGGCTCATCGACGACTACCTCGTGCGGTTCCACCCGGTCCTCGTCGGGGGCGGCGTGCCGTTCTTCGACCATCAGGAGCAGCGCGTCGAGCTCGAGCTGGTCGGGACGCGCGCGTTCGCCTCCGGCGTCGTCTTCCTGCACCACCGCGTCAAGCGGCAGCTCAGTCCTGCAGGCGACTAGTCATCCAATCGGAAGCCGACCTTCATGCCGACCTGGATGTGCGCGGGGGCGCCGTCGCTGATCTGGCCGCGGATCTCGGTGACCTCGAACCAGTCGAGGCCGCGCAGCGTCTGGCTCGCCCGGGAGATCCCGTTGCGCACCGCCTGGTCGATGCTCTCGGTGGAGGTGCCGACGATCTCGGTGACGCGGTACGTGTGGTTGGCCATGCCCTGATCGTGCTCTCGTCGCGGGTCGTCTGCCGGCCCAACACGCATA
>DASZYF010000045.1:0-1613 GCA_035545535.1 Mycobacteriales bacterium
GGCAGGCCGAGCGCCCGCCCGACGTCGTCCGGCGTCAGGTCGCGGCCGGCGCGCACGACCACGCGCACGTCGTCCGCGACGTCGGCGACGAGGGCCGCGACCGGGAGCGCCGCCGCGAGGCCACGCACACGGGCCGGGACCACCAGCGCCGTCGTCGTCGCGCGGCTGCAGGCGGTGGCGATGAGGGCGCCGTCGGTGCGCCCGAGGTCGACGACGGTGCGGCCGTAGCGCGCGGGCGCCGCGTCGAGCACGTCCGCGACCGCGTCGACGGGGAGCGGGACGGGCCCGGACCGCGGGCACGAGAGGACGGCGAGGTCACCGACCTGCGGCAGCGTCGCGTGCGGGACGACCCGCCGTCCACCGGGCGCCGGCGCCAGGAGCGCGGTGTCCCAGCGCGTGCCCTCGTCCGCCTCGAGCCCGAGCAGCACGTCGAGGCCGCCGCCCCACGGGTCGAGGTCGACGAGCAGCGTGGGGCCGTCGGCCGCGCCGACGAGGCTGGTCGTCACCGCGAGCGTGCTGGCCCCGACCCCACCGGCCCCGCCGACGACGGCGAGGACGTGGCCGTCCGGGTCGGGCAGCGGCCCGGCCAGCAGGTCGGCCAGCCAGTCGGCGGCGTCGGGCAGGAACACGACGTGCTCGGCGCCGAGCTGCACGGCCCGGTCCCACACCGTGGCGTCGTCGAGGTCGTGGCCGACGAGCACCACGTTGGCCCGGCGCGACGGCGCCGGACCCTCCGCGCGGGCGTCGACCAGCACGGTGGCGGCCCGCACCCACTGAGGACCGGCGAACAGCAGGGAGCGGGCGACGTCGACGTGGCCACCGCCCCGGGCCGCGATCTCGGTGATCTCGGTGGCCAGCGCGGTGTCGTCGGTGATGAGCAGAGCAGCCATGCGCCGACCGTCGTCGAGCGCGGCCGGGATCGCCCCGCTCCGGCGTCTCCGCTGTGGAGACGCCCGCACGGTGCGCAGGGCTGTCCCCAACCCCGAGAAACAAGACCGGCCCCGCCGGGGGGGTGGCGGGGCCGGTCCGAGCCCGGCCCAGGGGGGGGTTGGGCCGGTCAGCTGCGGTCAGCGAGGGGGTACTGACCTCCTCCGAGTCTCTCCGCCCGCGCCAGGCAGGCAAACCACCGAAACCGAAGAACTTTCGCTCACTTCTGCACCGGGCGACCCTTCACGACATCGCACGCCACGAGTCCCTCCTCCGAGCCCGTGACGAGCGCCGCGCAGCAGTGCCGCACCCAGGTCCCGACGTCGCCGGCGCGGTAGGCGGCCGCGGCCTCGGCGTAGCCCCCGGCGAGGTGACCGACGTCCGGGGCGGTGACGCCCTTGGGGTCCACCCCGCGCTCGAGCAGGACCAACCGGCCCGCCGCGCGGGCGACCACTCCGGTGTCCGGCCCGAAGAGCTCGAGGGCCAGCAGCTCGCCGTGCACGACGGCGGCGACCACGACCGCGGGGGCGGTGGTGGGTGCTCCGAGCGCCTCGACGAGCACGTCCAGCCGCTGCGCGACCGCGGCGCCGCCCCGGGGCCGGCCGAGCAGCTCCGGGTCGGCGTCGTCACCGCCGGCGGCGAGCACGTGCAGCCGGGCCAGCGCCTGCCGCGGCGCGGTCCCCCAC
>DASZYF010000046.1:0-2198 GCA_035545535.1 Mycobacteriales bacterium
CCCGCCGGACGCGCTGCCGCAGAGGGTGCTCTGGGCGTTGCAGCACGCGATCCTCGCGCCGAGCCTGCACAACTCCCAGCCGTGGGTCTTCCGCTGGCTGCCGGAACCACCGGCGGTCGAGCTGTACGCCGACGTCCGGCGGCACGTGCGCATCCTCGACTCCCGCGGACGTCAGCTCATCATCAGCTGCGGGGCCGCGTTGGAGAACCTCCTAGTCGCCCTGCGGGCCGCCGGCCTCGACGCGAGCTCGGTGTACGCGCGCGACGAGCAGTCCGGCCTGCTCGCGACGGTCGGTGTCGCGCTGGGCGCGCCGCCGTCCGACGCCGATGTCGCGCTGGCCCGGGCGGTGGCCTTGCGCCAGACGGCCCGTGCGCCGTTCGCCGACGATGCGGTACCGGTCGGGCTGCTCATGTCTCTGCTCGAGGTCGGACGGGAGCACGGCACCGAGGTGCGGCTCGTCCAGCGGCCGGGCGAGCGCGCGGGGCTTGCCCGCTGGACGCAGGTAGCGCACCGCATCGAGAGCTACGACTCGCAGCTGCTGCAGGAGATCGCGGCGTGGACGCGACCGGTCCCGGGGTACGCGGAGGACGGCATCGTTCCCGCCGCGTACGGCCGCACCTCCGCCGGCGCACGCTCGGCTGTGTTCCCCCAACGCGACTTCGCCCTGGGGAGGGCGGTGCCCTCCGACGTCGGCCGGCCGGACCCGGGGGACGTGACCATCGTCGTCATCTCGACGCGGTCCGACGAGCGCGACGACTGGTTGGCGGCGGGACGCACGCTGTCCGCGGTGCTGCTCACGACGGCGCTGCACGGGGTGCAGGGCTCGTACCTGAACCAGGCGATCGAGGTGCCCGAGCTGCGGCCCCGAGTCTGCGAGGAGCTCGCGATCGAGGGCTTCCCCCAGCTGATCCTGCGCCTCGGCTACCCCATCGAGGCGGCCCGTCCCGTCTCCCCGCGGCGCCCGCTGTCGCGGGTGCTCGTCACCTGACGCTCGACATCGGCCTTGTGGCGGTTCCGCGGGCCCGGGATGCGCCACAAGTCCGATCTCGGCGGGACTGATGGCCGGCGAACGGGTGCGATTGTGCAGTCGGGACCTAGGTCCCGACTTGTTGGCGACGGTGCGACAAACGCCCCGCGGATGCCGACACTGATCAGCGTGAGCGACAGCAACGGTTCCGAGCCCGTCACCGTCTTCCTGCTCGACGACCACGAGGTCGTCCGCGACGGGCTCCGCGCGCTGCTCGAGGCGGCCGGCCTGAAGGTGGTCGGCGAGGCGAGCACCGCGGCCGAGGCGCTGCGCCGCATCCCCGCGACGCGCCCCCGGGTGGCGGTGCTCGACGTCGAGCTGCCCGACGGCGACGGGGTCAGCGTCTGCCGCGACATCCGCGCGTCACTGCCGGACACCCAAGTGCTCATGCTCACGTCGCACGACGACGACGAGGCGCTCTTCGCCTCCATCATGGCGGGCGCATCCGGCTACGTCCTCAAGCAGGTGCGCGGCAACGACCTCGTCGACGGCGTGCGCCGTGTCGCTGAGGGTCAGTCGCTGCTCGACCCTTCCGTCACCGCCGCCGTCCTCGAGCGGCTGCGCCGCGGACCCCAGGAGGACGAGCGCCTGGCCGGGCTCACCGATCAGGAGCGCAAGGTCCTCGAGCTCGTCGCCGATGGCCTCACCAACCGCCAGATCGGCACGAAGATGCACCTCGCCGAGAAGACCGTGAAGAACTACGTCAGCAGCGTGCTCGCCAAGCTCGGGCTCGCCAGCCGCACGCAGGCCGCTGTCTTCGTCGCCACCGAGGTCCGGCGCTAGCCGGCCGGCTCGGCGGCTGACCGAGGCGGACGAAGAGGGACGAAGGTCCTACGGACACAGGGCTCCCGGACGATGCCAGGCGGCCGCTCCCGTACCTAGCGTCGATGGCAGTGGAACCACCCGACGTAGGAGAGGCCCATGACTGCGACCCTCAGCCAGGACGAAGCACTGTTGCTCGCTGCGGCGGGACACGCGCGCCTCGCGCCGTCGGTGCACAACACGCAGCCGTGGAGCTTCCACCTGCGGAACGGTGCGATGGAGCTGCACAGCGACCCGGCCCGCGCGCTCGGCGCGCTCGACCCCACCGGCCGGGAGATGACGATGTCGTGCGGCGCCGCCCTCGCCCAGCTCCGGCTCGCGCTGTCCGCGCAGGGTGCGCAGACCGAGG
>DASZYF010000047.1:0-17740 GCA_035545535.1 Mycobacteriales bacterium
GACGCCACGCAGCGGGCCCGGCCCCTGCCGGAGGTGCCGCCGCTCGACGACCCGGACCGGCGCGCGCAGGGCCACGCCCGCCTGCGCGCCGCGCTGTCCACCGATCCCGACGGCTGCTGGGTCGCCGAGGACGACGAGGGCCTCGCGGGCGTGACGCTCGCCCTGCGCCGCGACAGCTACTGGATCCTGTCCCTGCTGGCGGTCCGCGTCGGCGCGCAGGGCCTCGGCATCGGGCGCCTGCTGATGGACGCCGCACTGCGCAGCCGCGAGGGCGCCCGCAACGGCCTGATCCTCGCCAGCGGCGATCCGCGGGCCTTGCGCCGCTACCACGCAGCCGGCTTCGCGCTGCACGCCGGGTTCGAGGCCGCGGGTCCGGTCGATCGCGCGCTCATCCCCGCGGGGCTCCGCGTGCGCGACGTCGACCTCGCCACCGACCTCGAGCCGCTCCAGCGCGTCGTGCAGCGGTTGCGCGGCGCGCGGTTCGGCCCCGAGCTCGCCACCCTCGCCCAGGTCCCGGGGCGTCGCGTCCTCGTCACCGACGGCCCGGCCCGCGGGTTCGTGCTGCTCCGCCCCGGCGGTGTCCTCTGGCTCGCGGCCGACGACGAGGCCGCCGCCGCGCGGCTGCTCTGGGCGGCCATCGCCGAGTGCGGCGAGACCGCCGCCGTCGAGTGGCTCACCAACGGCCAGCAGTGGGCGATCGACGTCGCGATGCAGGCCCGCCTGTCCTTCTGGCGTGGCAACACGGTCTGCCGGTGGGGTGAGCAGGTGCCGTTCCACCCCTACCTGCCCTCGGGCGTCTACGGGTGAGCCCGCTCATAGGGCCCGCATACGGGTCGGAAGGGTGAAGGCCCGCCGGTAACCTTGAGGGGTGAGCCTCGTCGTGCAGAAGTACGGCGGCTCGTCGGTCCAGGACGCGGAGCGCGTCAAGCGGGTGGCGGAGCGCATCGTCGCGACGCACAAGGCAGGGCACGACGTGGTCGTCGTCGTCTCTGCCATGGGCGACACCACGGACGAGCTCATCGACCTCGCCCAGCAGGTGACGCCGCTGCCGCCCGCACGTGAGCTCGACATGCTGCTCACGGCTGGGGAGCGCATCTCGATGGCGCTGCTCGCGATGGCCGTCGGCCAGCTCGGCGTCGAGGCCCGGTCGTTCACCGGCAGCCAGGCCGGCGTCATCACCACCTCGACGCACGGCAAGGCCCGCATCATCGACGTCACCCCGGGCCGCATCAGCAGCGCGCTCGCCGAGGGCGCGGTCGCCATCGTCGCCGGCTTCCAGGGCGTCAGTCAGGACACGAAGGACATCACCACCCTCGGCCGCGGCGGCTCCGACACCACCGCGGTCGCGCTGGCCGCGGCGCTGTCCGCCGAGGTGTGCGAGATCTACACCGACGTCGACGGCGTCTTCTCGGCCGACCCGCGCATCGTCTCCGACGCGAAGGCGCTCGAGTCGGTCTCCTACGAGGAGATGCTCGAGCTCGCGGCGTCGGGAGCCAAGGTGCTCAACCTGCGCTGCGTCGAGTACGCGCGGCGCTACTCGGTGCCCGTGCGGGTGCGGTCCTCGTTCTCGAACAAGCTCGGGACCATCGTCCGGAGCGCCCCCGCCGTCGAGGTAGCAGGAGACGCAGTGGAACAGGCCATCATCAGCGGCGTCGCGCACGACCTCTCGGAGGCCCGGGTCACCGTCGTCGGCGTTCCCGACAAGCCCGGCGAGGCCGCGTCGATCTTCCGCGCCATCGCCGACGCCGAGGTCAACATCGACATGATCGTGCAGAACGTGTCGGGCGCCGCCGGCCGCACCGACATCTCGTTCACGCTGCCGAAGGCCGACCTCGCCACCGCCGTCACGGCGCTGTCGAAGGTGCAGGGCGCGGTGGGCTTCGAGAACGTCCTGTCCGACGAGCACGTCGGCAAGGTCTCGCTGGTCGGCGCCGGCATGCGCTCGCACCCAGGCGTCTCGGCCACGTTCTTCGAGGCGCTCGCGAAGGCCGCGGTGAACGTCGAGGCGATCTCGACGTCCGAGATCCGCATCAGCGTCGTGTGCCGCGACACCGACGTCCCCAGCGCGGTCCGCGCGGTGCACGAGGCGTTCGACCTCGGCTCCGGCGAGGAGGCCGTGGTCTACGCGGGCACCGGTCGCTGATGACGCAGCGCGGGGTGTCCGTAGGAGTGGTCGGCGCCACCGGCCAGGTCGGCGGTGTCATGCGCCGGCTGCTCGCCGAACGCGCGTTCCCGGTGAGCGAGCTGCGCTACTTCGCGTCCGCGCGCTCGGCCGGCACCACGTTGCCGTGGCAGGACGGCGAGCTCGTCGTCGAGGACGCCGCGACCGCCGACGTCTCCGGTCTCGACATCGCGCTGTTCTCCGCGGGCGCCACGAGCTCGCGCGAGCTCGCCCCCCGGTTCGCCGCCGCCGGTGCGGTCGTCATCGACAACTCGTCCGCGTTCCGCATGGACCCCGACGTGCCGCTCGTCGTCTCCGAGGTGAACCCCGACGCGATCAAGGACGCGCGCAAGGGCATCATCGCCAACCCCAACTGCACGACGATGGCGGCGATGCCGGTGCTCGCGCCGTTGCACCGCGAGGCCGGCCTCGTGCGCATGATCGCCTCGACGTACCAGGCGGTGTCGGGCGCGGGCCTCGCCGGCGTCGACGAGCTCGACAAGCAGGTCGCCGCGGCCGGTGGGCGGGGTGCGGAGCTGACGCACGACGGTGCGTCGGTGCCGCTCGGCGAGCCGGCGAAGTTCGCGCGGCCCATCGCGTTCAACGTCCTGCCCTACGCCGGCAAGCTCGTCGACGACGGCTCGTTCGAGACCGACGAGGAGCAGAAGCTCCGCAACGAGAGCCGCAAGATCCTCGGCATCCCCGACCTGCTCGTGTCGGGCACGTGCGTGCGCGTCCCGGTCTTCACCGGCCACTCGCTGTCGCTGAACCTCGAGTTCGCGGAGCCGCTGTCGGTCGCGCGGGCCACCGAGCTGCTCGCCGCGGCTCCGGGCGTCGAGCTCTCCGACATCCCCACGCCGCTGCAGGCCGCGGGCCGGGACCCGAGCTACGTCGGCCGTCTCCGCCAGGACGAGGGCGTCCCCGGCGGGCGGGGCCTCGTGCTGTTCGTCAGCAACGACAACCTCCGCAAGGGCGCCGCGCTCAACGCGGTCCAGATCGCCGAGCTGCTCATCCCTTAGGCCGGTCCGGGCGCGTCGCGCGGAGCACGATCACCGCGGCCGCGGCCACCGCCACGATGACGAGGTCCTGCAGGCGCCGCACGTCGAACACGTGCCGGGGCAGGCCCTGCCACGGCACGTAGAAGTCGTTGAACCGCACCGGGTCGTGCGGCGCTCGCCACGGCCGCCACAGCGCGAACGACGCGACGAGCAGCACCACCGCCGGCAGGGGTTCGATGACCGCCGCCGCCCCGGCGAGCGCGATCGGGATGAGGAACACCACGCCTCCGGCGAGCAGGCGCGGTGTGTCGGAACCGCCGATGTAGGACAGCGCCATCTCCGGCACGGCGACGATGCCGAGCACCCAGAGCTGGTCCGGTGCGTCGCCGCGGCGACGCACGGCGGTCCACACCGCGAGCACGAGCAGCCCGGCACCGACGAACACCGTCGACCACAGCAGGTGCTGCAGCCCGTCGGAGTGCGTGAGGGTCCGCACGTCCTCGTGGATCGTCTCCGTGTAGTTGTAGCCCACGTGTGGCTGCAGGACGTCGATGCCCGCGCCGACCACGGCACCCGCGAACGATGCGAGCGCGGCGACGCGCTCACGGCGACGGAAGAGCAGCCACGCGCTGGCGACCGTGATCGAGAGCAGCCACTCCTCACGCGCGCAGACCGTCGCGCCGGCGAGCACGAGCAACAGCGCCGGGATGCGCCGCTGGGCCGTGACGCCGGCAGCCCACGCGAGGGCGAACGCCCACGACGGGACGTCGGTGAACACGGGATAGCTCCAGGCGAGGCGGATCCCGTGCGGCATCGCGATCACGACGACGCCGGCGGTCACGGCCGCCACGGTGATGGTCGGGTCCGCCGCGCCGAGGGCGCGGGCGAGCCGCGCGGTGGTGAACGCGACCAGCACCGCGGTCGCCACGAGGGCGACCAGGCCGACGATGCGGAACCGGTCGATCTCGGAGCCGGCCGACAGCTCGTGCACCAGCGTGGGCACCAACGGCCGGCGCGTGTACGGGAGGCTGCCGTCGTGGCCGGCGCCCATGGCGCAGTAGCTCTGGCCGTCGGGGTAGTAGCAGCCGGTGCGGCTGCTCCGGAACGCGGCGACACAGGCCGCGACGGCGCTCGCCGCGGCGAGACCGCCCGCGATGAGAAGGCCCGACCGCCTCGTCACCTCCGCCACAGTCCCCCCACTGCTCGCGCCGTCCGGCCACGCCAACCCTGGCACGGCGGCGCCGCCCGCGCGGTCGCGATGGGATCGGCGCAAGAGGTTCGGCGGAAAGGGCTCGGCGCTGTCGGAGCGAATGCCTAGCGTCGCGACCATGACGAAGCGCGACGACTTCCTGGCCCTCCACGTGCCGGGTGACCCGCTGCTCATCCCCAACCCGTGGGACGCCGGGTCGGCGCGCGTGCTCGCGTCCCTCGGCTTCCGGGCGCTGGCCACCACCAGCGGCGGGTTCGCCGCCACGCTGGGCCGGCGTGACGGCAGCGTGACCCGGGGCGAGGCCATCGGCCACGGCGCGGCCGTCGCCGCCGCCGTCGACGTGCCGGTCTCGGCCGACCTGGAGAACGCGTTCGCCGACGACCCCGCCGGCGTGGCCGAGACCGTCGAGCGGGCGGTCGAGGCCGGGCTGGCCGGCTGCTCGGTGGAGGACTGGTCCGGCAGCGCGATCTACGAACCCGGGCTGGCGGAGGAGCGCGTCGCCGCCGCCGTGGCCGCCGCCGGGGGTCGCATCGCCATCACCGCCCGCGCCGAGAACCACCTGCACGGCGTCGACGACCTGTCCGACACCATCGCCCGCCTGCAGTCCTACGCCGCCGCCGGGGCAGACGTCCTCTACGCGCCCGGCCCCACGGCCGCCGCCGACATCAAGGCCATCGTCAGCAGCGTCGACCGGCCGGTGAACGTGCTCCCCCTGGCGGGCTCGCCCACCGTGGCCGAGCTCGCGGACCTCGGCGTCGCCCGCATCTCCGTCGGCAGCCACTTCGCCAACGTCGCGCTCGGCGCGCTGGTCGCGGCCGGCCGCGAGCTGCTCGAGCGGGGCACCTACGACTTCTTCCCGGTCGCCGACGTGGGCCGGGCCGCGGGGCGCGCCGCCTTCCGGTGAACCGCGCTGAACCGGCGACGATCAGGCTGCGTGGCATGGATGTGCGCCGACGCCCTGTGCTCCTGACCCTTGCCGTCGCAGTCCTCGCCGCGGGTCCCGCCCTCTACGCGGCGGCCGCGCCGGGGGGCCCCGCCACCACCGCCCCGACCCTCGGGGGCACCATCACCGGGACCGACCTCAAGCATCACCACATCGGGGTCAAGGTCACCGCCGGCGCCGCCCGGTACAAGGGCCGGACGATCACGGTCGTCCTGCACAGCACCAAGGTCACCCGCCTCGGCAAGACCGTCACGCCCGCGGCCATCAAGCGGGCCGACCGCGTCACCGTCACCTACAAGGTCAACCCCACGACGCACGCCGTCACCGCGATCAAGATCGTCGACACCGGCCCCAAGCCGAAGCCGGCGCCGACGCCCAGCCCCACCCCCACGCAGGCGGCCTACGTCGTCCACCTCTCCGGGTCGGGCAGCTCGGCCCGCTACACGCCGTCGACCCTCACGGTCCCGGTCGGCGCCAAGGTGACCGTGGTGGTCGACAGCGGCGACCACACCTGGACGTCGGGCAACCCGCCGGCGGGCGACCACAAGAACTGGGACAGCGCTGATCTGTCCACCGGCCAGTCGTTCTCGTACACGTTCACCACGCCCGGCACCTACCCGTTCTTCTGCGAGTACCACTACCCGGACGGCATGACCGGCAGCATCACCGTCGGCTGAACCAGCCGGGCCTGTCGTGCGTGCCCGGGGTGTGCGCCGTCGAGCTGTGCTGCTGACCCTCGCCCTCGCAACGCTTGCGATGGGCCCCGCCCTCTACGCTGCCGCCACCCCGTCGGGGCCGGCCTCGGCGGCGCCGAGCCTCACCGGCACGCTCACCAAGGTCGACCTCGCGCACCACCACATCACGCTCAAGGTCACCGCCACGAAGGGTGCCGGCGCGGCCAAGTACAAGGGCAGGACGGTCATCCTCAACGTCAAGGGCGCACCGCCCGGCGCGACCTCGGTCACGCGTCTCGGGCACGCCGGCAAGCTCATCGGGCTGAAGAAGGACGATCGCGTCGTCATCACCTACAAGCTCAACCCGGCGAAGCAGCTCGTCGCCCTCAAGGTCACCGACTCGGGCCCCAAGCCCAAGGTGACACCCACACCGTCCGTGAGCCCGACGCTCAGCCCGACACCGTCGGCCACGCAGACGACCGACCCCTACTCGGCGCCACCGCCCCCACCGACATCGTCGATCCCGGCCAACGCCTACAAGATCCACATGTACAGCTACGGGTACACGCTGGACGCGGGCAACCCCACCGTCGGGCAGGTGGTCGCGGTCATCGCGGACGCGTCGAACCACTCATGGACGTCGGGCAACGGCACGACGGGCATGCCCGACGGCACGTTCGACTCCGGGTTCCTGTCCTCCGGCGCGAACTTCCAGTACACGTTCACCGCGCCCGGCACGTACACGTTCTTCTGCAAGCACCACTACTCGAGCTTCAACATGAAGGGCTCGATCACCGTCGACCCAGCGGCGTGACGTCGAAGCGCTAGCCGCGCTTCCAGGTGATGCGGTCCTTGCCGATCGCATCGAGCACGTCGGCGGCGTCGAACGCCTCCGCGGTGGTGCGCGCACCGGGCGGCGCGTCGGGCAGGCGCTGCGCGCACGCGACGAGCAGCTCGCCCGTGAGCTTGTACGCGTCGGTGCCCTCGACCTCGACGCGCGCGGTGCGCCCGTCCTTGCCGGTCACCACCGCCACGACGTTGAAGCGGGCTTGCGCGCGCACCTCGTCGGTCGGGCCCTCGGGCATCTTCTCGACGCGCTTCGCGATCACCGGCGTCAGCGCGCGCACGAGCGGGCCGCTGCGCTTCACCAGCGGCGCGGCGAGGCCGGCGACGCGCGCGGCCACGGCCGGCGCGGCGATCGCGGTGCGGACCTTCGCGTTCGGGCAGAGGAACGGGACGGTCAGCTCCTCGCCCCACGGCACGACGATCGCCGGCCGCACGCCGTCGAGGAACGGCACCTGCGTCAGGGCGACGTTGAGCTGCATCGAGCCGATGATCCCGATGGCCGAGCGCGCGGTGCCGCGCGTCACGCCGCCGCCGCCGGTGCCGCCCATCCGGTAGCCGACGAGCACGTCGGTGACGGCCTCGGGCCCGCCGACCTCGTCGGCTGCCAGCGACGCGGCGAGGTCGCCGGGGATGTAGTCGAACCCGCACGCGGGCACCAGCGTCACCGGCGCGTGCCGGTGCGTGTCGTAGACCCAGCGCATGAAGCCGAGCTCGCCGGTGGAGTCGACGTACGGCACCCGGTTGCGGACGGCCGCCTCGACGACGGGGCGGCCGAGCTGCTCGAACGGGCCGACGGTGCTGATGACCGCCGTGCACCCGTCCAGGAACGCGTCGAGGTCCGCCGGCTTGGTCGTGTCGACCACCACGGTCTCGCCGTGCTCGGAGGCCGGGAGGGCGCTGAGCCGTTCGGGTGAGCGCCCGCCGAGGCGGTGGGGGACGCCGGCCGCGGCGAGGGCCGCTGCCGTGAGGCGCCCGGTGTAGCCGGTGGCGCCGAGGAGGCCGATCATGCGGCCAGCCTGTCACGGAACGCCGTGGGCGGACGATCCAGGAGTGAGCGTCCCCTGATCTGCCAGCATGGGCGCGCCCGCCAGCCCTCGAGGACGACGAACCCTGATGACGCTCCGCCCCCGCCTGCTCGCCCTGCTGCCCGCGCTCGCGGCCGCGCTCGTGGCCCTGCCGACCGCCGCAGGGGCGGCGCCGGCCTCGGCGAGCGACGTCTCCTACACGCTGTCGTCCGCCGAGGTGAGCATCGGCGACCCGGTTGCGGTCACCGTGCACACCGCGCCCGGCGACCAGGTCTCGCTGAGCGACGGCGAGAGCAGTCCCCAGACGGGCACGGCGGATTCGTCGGGGACCGTCGTGCTCAGCTACGTGGCCAAGAACAACGTCAGCCTCGCGGTCTTCGACAACACGTTCGGGGCGGCCGTGCCGCCGGACCCCGCGAGCCCCGGGGTGCACAACGCGGACGGGTCCACCGCCCTCGGCGTCCATGGCCGGCCGGTGCTCGACCTGCTGAGCAGCCGCCGGCTGCCGGCGTGGCGCGCGATCGCGCTGCAGCTCGACGAGCAGGCCGGCGGTCCGTACTACGACGCCCAGCTGCTCGAGGCGAGCGTCAACGGCGGCCCGTGGTCGGTCGTCGGCAGCACCAACCAGCTGACCATCCCGCCGGAGGGCGGCACGATCCGCCAGAACACCGACACCCCGCAGCTGGTGACCGCGGTCGCCACGCGCGCGGGCATCTGGCGCTTCCGCCTCCACGACCCCGGTTCGAAGGACCTCCTCGAGACCGTCGGCCGGCCGGTCACGCTGCGCATCACCGCGCGCAAGCCCCCTGCGTGGCTCGCGGCGCTGAACACATACCGCGCGCAGGCCGGGTCGCTGCCGGTGGGTGAGGACCCGGTGCTGTCCGCCCACGACCTGGTGCACGCGAAGTGGATGGCGAAGTACCACCGCATCGAGCACGGGGAGGACGGCGCCGGCGCCACCTCGGTGGGCGACGACGCCGGCAAGCACAGCGACCTCATCCTGGGGTCGGTCCCGCTCGGAGGCCCGGCCGCGGTGCTCGAGTGGATGCGCGCGCCGTTCCACGCGCTCTGCCTGCTCAACCCGGCGTTGCAGGCCGCGGGCTTCGGGGCCTACGGCGGGGCCGAGGCGCTCGACTGCCTGTCACGCCTCGGCGCCGTGGCCCCCGCGTCGCTGGCCGACCCCGCCGCGCAGGGGTGGCCGCGTGTGTGGCCCAACAGCGCGACCAAGCTCGCGGTGAAGCTCGACCAGTTCGCCGGCGAGATCCCCGACCCGACCGCGGGCTGCCGCGGTCTGGCGAAGACGCCGGGCCTGCCGATGCTCGTGAGCTTCGGGCCGGCGGGCGCGCCCGGCAGCGTGCCGGCTGACCTCACGCACCCCGTCGTGTCACGCACCGACAAGGGCCACCCCGTCGCCGTGTGCGTGCGCGCGCCCGTCAGCTTCGCGCCGTTCAGCGCGGCGTCGCTGTCGCTCGCCGCGATGCAGACGGTGCTGGTCATCCCGACGAAGCCGCTCAAGCGCGGCCACACCTACAAGCTCGTCGTCACCGCCGGCACCGCGGTCGCCCAGGACCGCATCACCGTCGCCACCCGCTAAGCCCTTTTCGCGTGATCAGTTTCTTCGGTGTCGCCTATGGCCCGACTGAGGAAACGGATGACGGTCAGGCGGGTTCGAGCTCGGTCTTCTCGATCGCGCGCAGCTGCTCGAACCGCTCGCGCAGCTCCGCGCGGCGCCCGCGGTCGTGCGCGAGGTTGACCACCTCGTGCGGGTCCTCGAGGTGGTCGTACAGCTCGTGGTCGCAGTCGTCGAACCCCGCGTCCACGTCGTAGAGCTTGGGCGGCGGCACCTCCTTGTAGTCGTCGTTGGGCATGCCACCGCCGATGCCGTAGTAGCGCGCGTACTTGTAGCGGCCGTCGAACATGCCGCGGATCGCGTAGCGCGTGCCCTGCACGAGCTTGGTGTGCGCGGAGTCCATCGCGAACAGCACATGGTCGCGCACCGCGGCGCCCGGGTCGCTCAGCACCGGTGAGAGGTCGACGCCCTGCAGCGACGGGATCGTCGACGGGTCGACGCCGGCGAGCGAGCAGATCGTCGGCGCGAGGTCGACGTGGCTCGCGAGCGCTGTGCTCGTCGAGCCCGGGTGCGTGATGCCGGGCGCCTTCACATAGAACGGGATGTTCATGATCTCGTCGTAGACGAACGGGCCCTTGCTGCGCAGCCCGTGGCTGCCGCACATGTCGCCGTGGTCGCTCGTGAAGATGACGATGGTGTCGTCCCAGCGGCCGCTCGCCTCGAGCGCGCCGAGCACGGTTCCGAGCGACTCGTCGGCGAGTCGGTGCAGCTCGACGTAGTAGTCGAGGTGCCGCAGCCACGCCTTGGTGTCCGACGGGTCGATGTAGCCCCACAGCCCGTGCTGCTGCGCGTGCCGCCACGCGCGGTGCGCCTCGGGCTTGCTGTGCAGGTCGTCGTCGAAGCTGGCGGGCAGCGTGTCGAAGATCTCCGGGTAGTCGCGGTCGTACGTCGGCAGCGACTCGTCGTCCTTCCACTTCGACAGCTCGAGGATGCCCTTCACGTTGCGCGTCATCTCTTCGTGCTCGCGCTGCCAGTCGGGCTGGTCGATCGGGAACCACATCACGTCGTGCGGGTTCACCAGCGCGACGGTGAGGAACCACGGCTCGGTCGCGTTCGCGTTGTCCCGGATCCACGCGGCGGCGTTGTCGGCGATGACCGGGTCGAAGTGCACGCCGGTGCCGGCCCAGCCCATGAAGTGCTGGTCGTTGCCCTCCCAGTCGCTGTACCCGTACGCCGCCATGTCGGGGCTCGGCCCGTACGACAGGTGCCACTTGCCGATGTAGGAGCTGCGGTAGCCCGCGTGGTCGGTGAGCAGCTTGCCGACCGTCGGGATGCCGAAGTCGAGCTCCTTGTGCCACGGGAAGATCACGTTGTCGACCACGCCGTGCCCGGGGAGGTACCGGCCGGTCATCAGCGTCGCGCGGGACGGCGAGCACGGCGCGGAGTGCGTCCAGTAGCTGGTGAGCTCGAGGCCCTCGTCGATGAGGCGCTGCCGCCAGGGGAGCGACACGTCCTGGGGAAGCCAGCCGCGCTGGCGCTCCTGGTCGCTGACGATCAGCAGGATGTTCGGCTTGCTCACTTCTCGGACGTTAGCGATTCGGCCCTGGAGGACGGGGCGAGCGCCTACGCTCGGCGCGTCCGATGGGAGAGAGATGCGCAGGCTGGCTGGACTTCTGACCCTTGTCCTCGTGTTCGCGGGGATCAGCCTCGCGGGGCCGGTTGCAGCGGCGGACCCGCCGGTCACAGCGGTGCCGACCGGCGTGCAGGCGTACGGGTCCTGGGACGGCATCTCCATCTTCTGGACCGGCTACTCGGACACGAGCGCCGGCCAACAGCCGTCCGTGATCGACGTCTACCGGACCACCGGCGGGTCGATGACGTACGTCGGGAACGGCCAGATCGGTGCTGATCACGTCAAGGACTCGTATGCGCCGGTGGGTGTGGAGCAGACGTACGTCGCCGTGGCGCAGTACGGCTCCTCCTACGGCCCGAACAGCAGCACGACCACAGCGACCCGGACAGCGGGAGGCGCGCCTGACCTGGGAACCATCAACGCGCTCTCGGTCGACTCCGACGAACAGCAGCCCTACGGCTCGAGCGCAGCAGGCACGCTGTCGGTGTCCGCGAGCAGCCCGACCGCCCTGGAGCTGCAGTCGACCGATCCGGGCATCTACCTGAGCTTCGTCGGCGATGCCGGCGAGCTCATCTCGCCCGGGACGTACGTCTTGGGCGCTCCCGGGAGCGGGCCGTACGCCACCCTTACCGCGAGCAACGTGCAGGGATGTCCGTTGGCGTCGGGCAGCGTGACGTTCGACGAGGCGATGGTGGAGTCGGACGGGACGCCCGACGTCCTCACCGGGTCGTTCCACTTCACGGAGTGCAACGGCGTCTTGCCGGTCGCGCTGCGAGGTGTGATCAGGTACCACAGCAAGCAGGACTGGTCGCAGGGCGCGGCCGCAACGTGGACGTCGACCACGGCACCGACGAAGGTCGGTCACACCGCCTCGTCGTCAGCGACCATCAGCAACCTCGGCACGGGAACGCTGACGATGGGCTCGAGCACATCGATCACCGGAGACGGCGCCGCTGACTGGTCGGTCACCGATGACGGCTGCGCGAACGTCGCGTTGGCCGGATCCACGACGTGCACCGTGGGGGTGAGCTTCCACCCGAGCACGTCGGGCGATCGGCTCGCTCTGCTGCACGTTCCCGACGACAGTGCACAGGGGGAGACGCTCGTCCGCCTCGACGCCAGCGGCCTCGACAAGCCCGGGCCGCCGCAGAACCTCGACGGCTCGCCCACGCAGCGCAACGTCGTGCTCGAGTGGGGCGATCCGGACTCGGACGGGAACAGCCCGTTGACGGGGTTCAAGGTCTACGGAGTAGACGGGGGCGGCGCGACGACGCTGCTCGGCACGACGGGGGTCGGCGAAGCCTTCGCTGAATCCGCTCCGCCGCCGGGCACGGTCGTGCGCCTCCGCGTGTCGGCGGTCAACGATGTGGGCGAGGGCCCGATGAGCCCGGTGTACACGATGACCGTGCCGCACCGTGAGCTCGTCTACGCGGCGGACTCGGGCTACTACGTCGATGAGATCGACCGTCAGTCTTCCGTCGATCCCAAACCACAGCTCGCCGTCGACGACGATGCCGACGCCGATGATGAAGAGCCATCCGTCTCGCCGGACGGCACCCGCGTTGCGTTCGCGAGCACCGAGCTCGCCGCCCCCGGCACCGTGCACATCTGGTCCACGCGGCTCGACGGGACGAGCGGAGGGGCGCTCACCAGCGGGTCCTTCGTTGATGGCGACCCCGCCTGGTCGCCCGACGGGACGATGATCGCCTTCGATCGGACCTCGTCAGGATCAGGAACGGCCTTGCCCTCGATCTACGTCGTGTCCGCGATGGGCGGCACGCCGCGAGCCGTCGTCGGAGGACAGCTCGCGTTCCACCCGAGCTGGACCCAGGACGGCGGGCACCTGATCGTCACGACGGTCGCACTCGGCGGCGGCACGGCACACACCGTTGAGCTGTCGACGAGCCCCACGGCCGCCCTGAGCTCGGCGAAGACCATCCCCGGCGGCGACGGCCTTCAGGACGTCGCCGTCAGCCCTGATGGCACCACGCTCGCGGCGAGCACGGGGTATGCGATCGTGACCTTGCCCGTGGGCGGCGGTCCGGTGACCACGCAGGCCGCGTTGGGCGGAACGAGCGACGACCCGGCCTGGACACCGGACGGGTCGACGATCTACTTCGATCACGATCCCGAGGGCCCGAACCAGGGCTACTCACGGCTGTGGTCCGTGCCCGCGCAAGGCGGAGTCCCCGAGCTCGAGAGCGATCACAACCGCGACGAGGTCGAGCCGACCATCTTGCAAGACGACCTCGACGCACCCGTGGTCCACATGGCAGGTCCGGCCTCGCCCTCGCCAAGCCGCAACGCCAGAATCGCGTTCACCTACAGCGACGCTGACACTCCCATCGGCTCGGTGAGCACCCGGTGCGCGTTCGACGGTGGCGCACAGATCCCGTGCAGCTCGCCCTTCGTTGCAGGAGGGCTGAGCGACGGTGCCCACTCGCTCGTCGTCACCGCGACGGACGTCCATGGCTTGCAAGGCAGCGCCACTGCCTCGTGGACCGTCCACGCGACGGGCCCGTCGGTGCGGCTCACGTCGCCGACCGCGAAGGTGCTCACGACGAGGCAGGCCCACATCGCGTGGTCGGGCACCGGAGCCGACGGCCCCTTGCGCTACGACCTGCAGGTCCAGTCGCTGCGCGGCAAGGTCTACAGCAAGCCGCTGCTGCTCCTCTCGGGTTCGCTGACCACGTCGCTGGATCGCGTGTTCCTCGCCGGCGAGCAGTGCTTCTCCGTGCGCGTGATCGATGCGAACGGCGCCACGAGCGAGTGGTCAGCCAAGCGATGCATCGCGGTGCCCACCGCGGGCCGTCGTCTGCTGCCGTCCGCAGGCGGATGGACCTTCCAGCGGGCGACGAAGACGTCCAACGGGCTCGTCGTCGCCCGATCGGTGGGCGCGCGCGTCACGCCCGGTCAGTCCGTCAAGGGGTACACGGCGGTCGCTGTGGTCGCGCGCACGTGCCCGGGGTGCGGACGGGTCTCCATCGTCGTCGGCGGTGTGAGAGTCGGATCGGTGTCGCTCGCGGGACCGACGCGCGTCGCGGTCCTCACGGTGCGCATCCCGCGCGGCCGACAAGGCGCCCCCGTCCTGCAGGTCGCGTCGCTCGGCCGTGGTGTGCGGCTGCTCGGAGTGGCGTTGCTCGTCTGACCAGCGCTCGACATGATGGCGGCGATCGACTACGAAAAGCGCCGTGGTGGCGATCCCGGTCGTGGGCGGCCTGGTCGAGTCGGCGACGGAGCAGGCGCGGCTCATCGCCAACCTGCCCAACGTCTTGAAGCAGGCGACGGACGCGATCACCGCGTTCGCGCAGACGGTCGCCGGCCTGGACAAGCTGGTGAAGCGGCTCGATCGCCTCACCGAGCCGCTCATGGAGCCGCTGGAGCAGCTCGCGCCCCGGCTCGAGCGCCTGGTGCCGCTGATCGTGCCGATCCTCGACGAGATCGACGCCGAGTTCTTCGAGGCGACGCCCGAGATGCTCGACGTGCTGCGCACCAAGGCGATCCCGGCGCTCGTGAACATCGCGGCCACCCAGGAGCAGGTCGCGCTCATCTCCGACGCGGTCGAGCGCATCATGACCGGCCTCGACGACGTGATGCACCGCCTCACCGCGCTGCCCGGCGCCGGCCTGATCCAGAAGCGGCTGAAGGCCGACAAGCACTGAGCCGCTGCCGGTCGACGGCGGGTTTGTGGTAGCCGGCGCGACGATCGGACGGCCACAACCCCGATCTCGACCGGTAGGGCGTGACGCGCAGGGACGGGCCGACGGCGAGGTGGCCTCGACAAAGGCAATTGGTCGGGATGACAGGATTTGAACCTGCGACCTCTTCGTCCCGAACGAAGCGCGCTACCAAGCTGCGCCACATCCCGTCGACCGTCGACCAGACTACCGGGTCACTGAGGGCGGCCCACCAGGGAGAGCAGGGTCGCCTCGGGGGGGCAGGCGAACCGGATCGGGGCGTACGGCGAGGTGCCCAGCCCGGCCGACACGTGCAGGTGCGCCAGCCGCCCGCCGGCCCCGTAGGAGGAGAGGCCGCGGGCCCGCTTCCGGTCGAGCTTGCAGTTGGTGACCAGCGCGCCGTAGCCGGGCACGCGCAGCTGGCCGCCGTGCGTGTGGCCGCAGACCAGCAGGTCGCAGCCGTCGGCGACGAACAGGTCGAGCACGCGTGGCTCGGGGGCGTGCACCATGCCGACGCGCACGTCGGCGTCCGGGTCGGCGGGGCCGTCGATCGCCGCGTGCCGGTCGAGCTTCAGGTGCGGGTCGTCGACCCCGCGCAGGTCCACGCGGCGGCCGTCCGGGAGCGTGATCGCCTCACGGGTGTTCGTCAGGTCGAGCCAGCCGGCGTCGGTGAAGCCCTTCACGAGCTCGCCCCACGGCAGCTCCGGTCCGATCGTCCGCCGGTGCTTGGGGTTGAAGTACTTGAACGGGTTCTTGAAGACCGGCTCGTAGTAGTCGTTGCTGCCGAGCACGAACGCTCCGGGCCGCTCGAGCAGCGGAGCGAACGCGTCCAGCACGGCGGGCACGCCGTCGGGGGCCGAGAGGGTGTCGCCGGTGTGCAGGACCAGGTCGGGCTCGAGCCGGCCGAGGTCGCGGATCCAGGCCTGCTTGTCGCGCTGCCGGCCGATCATGTGGACGTCGGAGATGTGCAGCACGCGGAGCGGCGTGGAGCCCGGAGCGAGGATCGGCGCCTCGACCTCACGCAGGCGGAACGAGCGCCGCTCGATCAGCGCGGCGTAGGCGACCGTCGCCGCGCCGACGCCGGTCAGCGCGGCTACTGCCTGTGCACCTCGCCCCACACCTGCCATTGTCGTCGTTCATGAGCACGACCCTCTCCTCGACGTTGCGCGATGACATGACGGCGGCGCTGAAGGCCAAGGACACGGTCCGCCTCGGCACGTTGCGGATGGCGCTGGCCGCCATCCAGGTGGAGTCGAAGGCCGGCACCACGGAGCGCGAGCTGGACGACGACGAGGTGCGCAAGGTCCTCACGCGCGAGGTGAAGAAGCGCCGCGAGGCCGCGGAGGCGTTCGCCGCCGGTGGCCGGTCCGACCGCGCCGACGCCGAGCTGGCCGAGGCCCAGATCCTCGAGTCCTACCTCCCGCAGCAGCTGTCCGACGACGACCTGACCGCGCTCGTCGCTCGGGCTCTCGAGGGGGTCGACACCTCGCTGGGCCAGAAGGCCATGGGCCCGGCGATGAAGGCGGCCAACGCGGCCGCCGCCGGTCAGGCCGAGGGCTCCCGCGTCGCCGCCGAGGTCAAGAAGCAGCTCGGCCTGTAGCTCAGCCGCTCGGCGGCGAGCCGCTGTCCGACGGTGGCGGTGGTGAGTCCGTCGGCGGGGCGGCGGGCTCGGTCGGTGTCACCGCGGGCGTGGGTGTCGGCGGCGCCGGCGGTCCGCCGCCCGGACCCCCACCCGGCCCTCCGCCGTTGCCGGGGTGCGGGCTCTTCGACGGCTTCGGGTGCTTCCCGGTCGAGAGCGTGAGGTAGACGATGTCGCCGACCGGTCCGTAGCCGGAGGGGTCCTGCGCGGCAACGCGACCGGCGGGGACGTCGGAGTCGATGGGCTTGGCGGTCACGGACACCGTGAAGCCCGAGCCCGAGAGGACGCTCCGCGCCTCGTCGAGCGTGTCACCGACGACGCTCGGGATCGGAGCGGTCTTGCCGTTGGCGACCGTGCCGACCGCGGCGGGCAGCGGGACGACCGGCTTGCCGGCCAGGGCGGCGTTCATCGCCATCTGCCAGATGTCGGCCGGGATCGTGCCGCCGAACACCGGGTCGACGACGTTGCCGCCACCTTCGGTGACCGCGCCCATCGGCGTGCTCGGGTGCTGCGGGTCGCCCATCGCGACCGCCATCGCGATCTGCTGCGGCGTGTAGCCGACGAACCACGCCGCGGCCTGGTCGTCGGTCGTCCCCGTCTTGCCCGCGGCCGGACGGCCGGCGAGGCCCTTGCCGGCCGCGGTGCCGTAGGTCAGCACGTTCTCGAGCACGCTCGTCACGGTGTCGGCCACCGACGGGTCGAGCGCCTGGTGGCAGGCAGCGGGCTGCGTCCACGCGACCGGCTTCCCCTTCGCGTCGGTGATGTCGACGATGCCGTGCGGGTCGCACTCGAGGCCGTGCGCGGCGAGCGTCGCGTAGCCGGTCGCCATGTCGATGGCCGGTGCGCCGTAGGTGAGACCGCCGATGGTGAGCGAACCGCGGCTCGCGTCGACGTCGGCGAGGATCGGGCGCTCCTGGCCCTGCACGACGTCGAACTGCGAGCTGTCCGGGATGCCCATGTCCTCCGCGGTCTGCTTCACCGCGAGCACGCCGGTCTTCTCCTCGAGCTGGATGAAGAAGGTGTTCACCGAGTTCGCCGTGCCGGACACGACGTCGAACGTGCCCGCCTCGCTGTCGCCGGCGTTGTGGAAGCAGTCGCCCGGCTGCGGGTTGGCGAAGACGTCGGAGTGGTAGCACGGCGGCGCGTACAGCCGCAGGTGGATGCCGATGCCTTGCTTCAGCGCTGTGGCGAGTGTGAAAGCCTTGAACGTCGAACCCGGCTGAAGGAACGAGTGGATCGGGTAGTTGACCTTCGACAGCAGCGGGTTCGCCTTCGACTTGTCGCCGTAGGGGCGGTCCGCGGCGAGGCCGAGCACCTCGCCGGTGCCCGGCTTCACCGCGGCGGACATCGCGACGATGCGCTGG
>DASZYF010000048.1:0-46991 GCA_035545535.1 Mycobacteriales bacterium
ACCTGAGCTTCCACGAGCTGAAGCCGGTCGTCGTCCACGCCAACGGCACGATCAGCGGAGTCGCGGTCGGCACCTACAAGGTCAACGGGGTCAAGAAGAAGATCACCGTGGCGTGGACGCTCTACCCGAAGTGGCAGGGCTGAGCGACCGCTCGGGTCAGTCGCTCTCGGCGAGGATGTCGTCGGCGTCGACGATGGTGTAGGCGTAGCCCTGCTCGGCGAGGAACCGCTGCCGGTGGGCGGCGTACTCCTGGTCGTTGGTGTCCCGGGACACCACGGCGTAGAAGTGCGCCTGCCGGCCGTCGTGCTTGGGCCGCAGCACCCGGCCGAGCCGCTGGGCCTCCTCCTGCCGGGAGCCGAACGTGCCGCTGACCTGGATGGCGACGCCCGCTTCGGGCAGGTCGATGGACACGTTGGCGACCTTGCTCACCACGAGCACCGGCACCTCGCCGGTGCGGAACTGCTCGAACAGCACCTCGCGCTCGCGGTTGGTGGTGGCGCCCTCGACGATGGGGGCGTCCAGCGCCGCGGCCAGCTGGTGCAGCTGGTCGAGGTAGGCGCCGATGACGAGGACGTGCTCGCCCTCGTGGCGGGCGACGAGCCGCTTGACCACGGCGATCTTGGTGCGCGCGGTGGAGCCCACCTTGTAGCGCTCCTCGGGCTCCGACGTCGCGTAGGCCATGCGCTCGGCGTCGGTGAGCGTGACGCGCACCTCCACGCAGTCGGCCGGCGCGATCCAGCCCTGCGCCTCGATCTCGCGCCACGGCGCGTCGTAGCGCTTGGGGCCGATGAGGGAGAAGACGTCGCCCTCGCGGCCGTCCTCGCGGATCAGCGTGGCGGTGAGGCCGAGGCGGCGGCGGCTCTGGATGTCGGCGGTCATGCGGAACACCGGCGCGGGGAGCAGGTGCACCTCGTCGTAGACGATGAGGCCCCAGTCCTTCGCGTCGAACAGCTCGAGGTGCAGGTACTCGCCCTTGCGACGCGTCGTCATCACCTGGTAGGTCGCGATGGTGACCGGCTTGATCTCCTTGCGATCACCGGAGTACTCGCCGATCTCGTTCTCGGTGAGCGAGGTGCGCAGCAGCAGCTCGCGCTTCCACTGCCGGGCGCTCACCGTGTTGGTGACGAGGATCAGCGTGGTCGTCTTCGACTTCGACATCGCGAGCGCGCCGACGATGGTCTTGCCGGCCCCGCTGGGCAGCACGACGACACCGCTGCCGCCGTGCCAGAAGCCGTCGGCGGCCTGCTCCTGGTAGTCGCGCGGCGCCCACCCGTCGGTGACGAGCTCGATGGGATGCGCCTCACCGTCGACGTACCCCGCGAGGTCTTCCGCCGGCCAGCCGAGCTTGAGCAGCGCCTGCTTGAGCGGGCCGCGCTGCATGCCGGGGACGGTGACGGTGGTCTCGTCGATGACCGGGCCGAGCAGCGGCGCGACCTTCTTCGAGCGGCTGACCTCCAGCAGCACCGCGCGGTCGAGCGCCCTGAGGACGAGGCCGTGCGCGGGGTCGTCGACCAGCTGCAGCCGGCCGTAGCGGTCCATGGTGTCGGCGACGTCGACGAGCAGCGCGTGGGGGACCGGGTAGCGCGAGTAGCGGTCGAGCGCGTCGACCACCTGCTCGGCGTCGTGGCCCGCGGCGCGCGCGTTCCACAGCGCCAGCGGCGTGATGCGGTAGGTGTGCACGTGCTCGGGCGCCCGCTCCAGCTCGGCGAACGGCGCGAGCGCGGCCCGCGCCTCCGCCGCGAGCGGGTGGTCCACCTCGAGCAGGACCGTCTTGTCGCTCTGGACGATCAGCGGTCCGTCGGGCACCCCACCATTGTTGCCGACCGGTGCGACAGGCCGTTCAGGGCCTGCTCAGCGGATCGGGTTGACGCCCGTGATGCGGTGCACGGCGTAGTTGCGGGTCTCGCCGGTGGCGTCGTCGTAGGCGGACAGGAACCCGTGGTCGAGCGACGCGGGCTCGACGATGCGCTCGATGCTGCGACCGTTGGTGTCGACGTACCCGATCCAGACCCGGGTGCCCTCGCGCACCGCCTGCTGCAGCCGGGCGAGCGTGGTCGCCGCGCTGCGATCGTCGGCGCCGGGGCGCGCGAGCGCGACCTTGTCGCCTTCACGCACCGTGCGCACGATGCGCTCGGCCTGCTCGGGGGAGAGGCCGAGCTCGGTGCGCGTCACCCGCGCGTGCGCGGCGACGCGCCGCACGGACGCGGACGCGACGAGCGCCAGGCCCTCGGGGCTCTCGGCGACGGGCGCGTAGCCGCTCTCGCGCAGCACCTCGAGCACGCGTGACACCGGTTCCTTGCTGACGTAGACGGTGGGGGCGAGCCGGCGCAGGCCGAGCGACTGCGTCTTGCGGTGCGACGCGACCTCGGCGAGGAGCGCCGCGTCCTCGGCGCGCAGGTAGCTGGCCGCGACCCCGACGCGCATCTGGCCGTGCCGTCGGGCGACGTCGCCGATGAGGTAGGACAGCGCCTGCGGCACCGGCGTCTGCGAGTGCGCGGTGAGGAACTCGAGCAGCTCGTCGGCGGCCCGGCCGGTGTCGAGTGCCCGGCGCACGCTCGCTTCGGTGAAGCGGTAGACGCGGCCGGGTCCGGACGACTCGACGTCGGCGGCGAACGCGAGCTCGCGCGCGACCTCGGGCACGAGTGGGCCGGGAGCGACGGCGGTGAGGTCGGGCTGCAGCAGCACCGTCCGGCCCGGCTCGGGCAGGCGCTTCGCGACCGCACTGGCGGCGGCGTCGAGGTCACCGGCGAGCAACGCGCGGCCGGCGCTCGTCAGCGCACCGCGTCCGGTGATGCCGAGCAGCGCGGCCTCTTCGAGCGCCCAGCCGATGGTGCGCTCCCGGGCGCGGCCGCCGCGCCGCGGTCGCAGCCATGACAGTCGCGCGATGACGCTGGCGGCGGTCGGCGCGATGCCGGGGCCCGCGGCGTCGACCGCGACGAGGCTGTCGCGCCGGGCTTCGGCGGCGCCGACGCGGAGCAGCTCGGGACCGAGCGGCGGCAGCGCGCGGTCCCGGTCGTCGCGCTCGCCGACGAGACCGGGCAGCCGGCCGCTGCGCAGCCACGCGTCGGCGAGCAACGCCCACCGGGGTCCCGGGTCACGGGCGAGCCAGGTGTCGTAGCCCGGCGTAGGGGCGAAGACGGCGGCCTCGTCGGCCGAGGAGTCCAGAAGCCCTGCGGCATAGGCAGTCTCGATGACCAGCGCGGCCATGCGCTCGTCGGACTCGAGCAGGCGCGCGGCGCTGCGCAGGTCGCGCACGCCGAGGCCGCCCGCCCGCAGCACGGGGGGCGGATCGGTGCCCCACCACTCGAGCAGCACCTCGACGAGGCGCACGACCTCGGAGGCCTGGCCGGCGCCGGCGCTGTCAGCGGCATCGGTGCCGAGGTCGGTGACCTCGTAGTCCGGCGGCTCGGGGTGGACGGGCCCGAGCGGGTGCTCCCCGCGCAGCACGAGCCCGACCTCGCGCGGCAGCTCGACCGTCGCGTGGTCGACGGCGACGAGCAGGCCGCGGGCGAGCAGACGGCGCACGGGGGTGTCGGCCTGGTCGAACGGCACGACCGACACCTCCTGCCCGAGCGCGCCCAGCGGGCCGGTGGCCGCGAGCCGTTCGAGGACGACCCGCTCGTCGTCCGGGAGCCCGGCGACGAGGTCGGGGTCGGTGAGCGCGTCGGAGATCTCGTCGACGCAGTCGTTGCGGTCGGACAGCGGGGTCATGCCGAGCGCCGCGGCGATCGCGTGCAGCGTCGGTGTCGCGTAGGCCGTCACCGCCGCGGCGAAGCGACGGCCGAGGCCGGCCGGCCGGGCACCCACCAGCTCGTGCAGCACGCGCTCCGCGACGAGGCCGTCGTCGGTGCCGTGCACGAGCGCCAGCGCCCGCAGGCGTCCGATCGCCGCGCCGACGGGCGCGCCGACGATCTCCTCGACCTGCGCGAGCGGTGCGCCGTTCCCGGCGATGAGCAGCCCGTCGAGCACCTCGAGCTCGAAGCGGGTCAACCGCTCGAGCGCGCGCAGGGCGCTGACGCGCACGCCCGCGCGGGTCGCGAGCACGGCCGTGTCGGCCGGCGACGGGACGGCCAGGTCCGGCCGTTCGAGCAGCAGCGCCGCGAGGGCGTCGTCGGACAGGCCGCGCAGCCACTCGACCAGCGCGGACCCTCCGGCTCTGGGCTCCGACATAGCCGTCCCACGCTACGGGGGGCGGGTTGCGGCCACCAATCGCCGCCGACCTACGCTCCTCGTGTGCAGGAGGACGCGCTCGGGCAGCGGCTGGCAGCGCTGGACACGGCGCTGCGCGGGCTCGACGGGGTGGTCGTCGCGTTCAGCGGCGGGGCGGACTCGGCGTTCGTCCTGGCCGCGGCGGTGCGCTCCCTCGGGGCGGACGCGGTGCTGGCCGCCACGGCGGTGAGCCCGAGCCTGCCGGCGAGCGAGCTCGACGGCGCGGGGGCGTTCGCCGCGTCGCTCGGCGTGCGGCACCGCACGCCGACGACGGACGAGCTCGCCCGCGCCGGGTACGTGGCCAACGCCGGTGATCGGTGCTTCTTCTGCAAGGCCGAGCTGCTCGACGTGCTGCGCCCGCTGGCCGACGCCGAGGGCATCGCGCACATCGCGACGGGCACGAACGCCGACGACGTGGTGGCCGGCTTCCGCCCGGGCATCCGCGCGGCCGCCGAGCGGGGCGCGTTGACGCCGCTCGCCGACGCCGGGCTGACCAAGGCCGACTTGCGCGCGGCGTCGAAGGCCTGGGGGCTCGTGACGTGGGACAAGCCGCAGGCCGCCTGCCTGTCGAGCCGCATCGCCTACGGCGTGAGCATCACGCCGCACGGCCTCGCCCGGGTCGAGCGCGCCGAGGAGTCTCTGCGGGCCGCGCTCGCCGCGGCGGGCGTGCCGGTGCGCGACCTGCGCGTGCGCGACCTCGGGGACGACCGCGCGCGGGTCGAGGTCGACCGCGAGCTGGTCGGGGCCGTCGCCGCGCACGTGGGCGCGGTCGAAGGCTTCGCGTCGGTGGAGGTGGACCCGCGCGGGTTCCGCAGCGGGGCGATGAACGAGCTGCTCGCGCAGCCCGAGGTGTTCCGCTAGGCCCGTCAGGCCTCCGGAGCGCCCTCGCCCTTCTGGTGGGCCCCGCGCTCGAGCGCCTCCTGGTACGCCTTGTCGACGCCCGGTGGCGTCGTGAGGCCGTCCGCGGCCTTCATGTCCTGCTCGTCGATCGGCCCGCCGTCAGCGCCCTTCACCTGCTCGTCGAGCTTCTCGGCGTCGTGTGCGGCCTGGCGGTCGGCGTCGGTGCGGAAGTCGGTGTCGCCCATATCGACCGTGTACCCCGGTGCGGCCCGGCCTTACCCTGTGCGCTGCGCCACGTGCGGCGCAGGCGCCGTCCGGGCGCCCTTCCCCGTCACACCCCAGGAGATCGCTGTGCCCACCGGTCGCGTCAAGTTCTACGACGTCGAGAAGGGCTTCGGCTTCGTCGCGTCCGACGAGGGCGGAGACGTGTACGTCCCCAAGAGCGCGCTGCCCGCCGGTGTCGACGGCCTGGCCTCGGGCGAGAAGATCGAGTTCGGCGTCGTCGACGGCAAGCGCGGCCTGCAGGCCCTGTCCGTGCGCCGCCTCGACCCGCCGCCCACGGTCGGCGCCACCCGCCGGTCGCCCGACGAGCTGCACGGCCTGGTCGAGGACATGGTCAAGGTGCTCGAGACGACCGTGCAGCGCGACCTGCGCAACGGCAAGTACCCGGACCGGGCGAAGGCGAAGAAGATCGCCGAGCTGGTGCACGCGGTCGCCCGCGAGCTCGAGACCGTCTGACCCGTCGGTCCTCCCGCGGCGCGGCTCAGGCGAGCAGCGCCGGGTCGACGGCCGGCACCAGCCCGGCGTCGGCCGCCCGCGTCAGCAGCCCGGCGACGGCCGCCCGGCCGTCCGCGCCGAGGTCGGCGCTGAAGGCGTTCACGTAGAGCTCGATGTGCTGCCGCTGCACGTCCGGGTCCATCTCCTGCGCGTGCTCGGCGATGTAGGCGGCGAGCGACGGGTTGTCGGGATCGGCCCAGGCGGCCTCTACCGACGCCCGGATCGTGCGGGCGATCGCGTCGGTGTCGAGCGTGCGCTTCGCGACGATCGCGCCGAGCGGGATCGCCAGGCCGGTGTCGTCCTCCCACCAGTCGCCGAGGTCCTGCACGGACTCGAGCCCGAATGACGGGTAGGTGAAGCGCGACTCGTGGATGACCAGGCCCGCGTCGACCGCGCCGTCGCGCACCGCCGGCATGATGCGGTCGAAGGGCAGGATCTCGATGCGCCCGACACCGCCGCGCGTGGCCGCCCACAACCGGAACAGCAGGTACGCGGTGGTCCGGAGGCCGGGCACGGCGACGGTCGCGGTCGCGAGGTCGAGGCGGGTGCCCGGACGGGTGAGCACGAGCGGTCCGCAGCCGCGGCCCAACGCGCTGCCGCTCGCGAGCAGCCGGTTGTGCTCGAGCAGCCACGGCAGCGCGCCGTAGGAAACCTTGGTGACGTCGGCCTCTCCGCGTTCGGCGATGCCGTTGAGCACGTCGATGTCGGCGTAGGTCACGTCGATCGGTGGTGCGCCCTCGACGCGTCCGGCGACCCACGCGTGGAACACGAACGTGTCGTTGGGGCAGGGGGAGAAGGCGACCTTCACAGCGGCAGCTCGCTCGCGAACACGGCGGCCGATGCGGCGGTCAGCGCTGTCAGCGCAGCGGGCAGCTCCCACGCCTCGCGGTCGCGGTCACCGACCAGGTTGGAGATCGACCGCAGCTCGAGCGCGGGCACCCCGACCATCGCGGCCGCGCACGCGACCCCGGACCCCTCCATCGCCTCGGCGACGGCGGTGTGGCGGCCGATGAGCTCGGCGGCCCGGACGTCGGTGCCCGTGAACGTCGCCAGCGTGAGCAGGGTGCCGGTGGCGACCGGCAGCCCGGTCGTCATGCAGCGCTCGTGCAGAGCCTTGACGGCCGCGGCGGGTGGCACGACCTGCTCGAGCCCGTCGCCGAAGCCGAGGGACGCGATGCTCGCGAAGCCGTCGGGTGTCAGCACGCCGAGGTCGGCGAACACGATCGCGTCCGCGACCGCCAGGCCACCGACCACCGCGCCGCCGTCGACGAACGCGCCCGCGATGCCCGCCGACATGACCGCGTCGTAGTCACCGGCACCGAGGGCGAACCCCGCGGCCGCCGCCGCGGCCGCGGGACCGATGCCGCACGTGACGACGTCCACCACGGGGCCCGTCGTGCCCAGCCGCCGCGCGGGCAGCGGCCCGACGTGCACCGGCTCGACCGGGAACGGCGCCGCGAGTGCGGCCGCCTCCTGGTCGACCGCGCACACGACGAGCAGCCGCTGGCTCACCGGCCGTCCTCGGGGAACGGCAGCACGAGCGTCCCGGCGGGATCGGGGCGGGTGGTCTCGACGGCGCCGAGCGTCGCCGGCTCGATGTCCGGCGGAGCGGCGGACCGTCCGGGGGCGTGCGCGATGCGGGCCTGCATGCCGCGCAGCCCGGCGAGCTCCTGCAGCAGCGCGACCGTCATGCCGACGGCCGCGACGATGAAGCCTTCGCGGCCGCTGAACGGGATGAGCCCGAGCGCACCGCCGGCGACCCACGCGAGCTGCAGCGCGGTCTCGGACCGCGCGAACGCCGAGCTGCGCGTCTCCTCCGGGGTGTCGCGCTGGATGACCGCGTCGAGCCCGAGCTTGCCGAACGAACCGCCGAACGTCGCGACCAGCGCGACGACGAACGCGAGGCCCGTGCTGTAGCTCGTCAGCGCGCCGAGCACGCAGATGCCCGTCGACAGGATCAGACCGATGACCATGAGCAGCTCGGGGCGGCGCTTGCCGAGCCGGTTGCCGATGAAGATCGCCGTCGACGAGCCGATGACCGCGGCGAGCGCGACCTTCGCGAGCGCACCCTTGCTCGAGTGCTGGTCGGCGTAGAAGCGGAACGCGAGGAACAGCGACAGGAACCCGACGAGCGCGCGCAGCGGCAGCACCGACCGCAGCGCCGTGGGCAGGCCGGACAACGAGAACGGGTTGTTGTCGCGGCTCGGCCGGACCGAGAACGCCGCGCGCGCGAAACCCTTCGCCTTCGTCTCCGACGCGTGGTCGACGTGCTTCGGCAGCTGCCAGGCGAGCAGCGCGGCGGCGACGAAGACGAACAGGTTCAGCCGCAGCAGCCACGTGACGCCGAACAGCGCCTGGATCCCCAGACCGATCGGTGCGAACACCACACCGCCGAGCGACCCGATGAGCGAGATGCGCGAGTTCGCGCTGACGAGCGTCATGTTCGCCGGCAGCACGCGTGGGGTGACCGCGGCGCGGGCGACGGAGAACGCGCGCGACAGCATCAGCAGGCCCAGCGCGTACGGGTAGATGGCGAGCGTCTTCGTGTGGCCCGCCAGCAGCCAGCACAGGACGCCGCGGGCGATGAGCGTGACGCCGAGGGCCACACGCCGGCCGTGGAGGCGGTCGAGGATCGGCCCGATCACCGGGGCGAGCAACGCGAACGGGGCCATGGTGATGAGCAGGTAGAGGCCGACGTGACCGCGCGCCTGCCCGATCGGCACGTTGAAGAACACCGTGGTCGTCAGCGCCACCGTGACGAGTGCGTCGCCCGCCGCGTTCGCGGTGCAGAGCTCGATGAGCCCGGCGAGGCCGGACGTCCCCGCCCCGCCGCGCCGGATGAACACCCGGCCGCGCCGCACCGCCTTCGCGGTGCTGCGCCCGGCCGCCCGGGCGGCCCCGCCGAGCGAGGCCGCGACGCCCGGGAGGTCGAGCTCCTGCTGGACGGACCGGCCCGGGCCCTCGCGCGGAGGCGGGCTCGGCTCGGTCACCTGCTCAGTCTCATACGTCCGCGTGACGGAGGGCTCGGCGCACGCGCCGTCGGCGATGCGGGAGGATGTTCGCCGTGAGCACCGAGGCGGGCGTGGTCGAGCGACGCGGCAAGCCCGACTCCGCGCTGGCGGCGGCGGTCGACGTCGCCCGCGCCGCGGCGGTCGAGGAAGCCACCAGCGGTGCCCTGCCGGGTGAGCCGCGCGTGGGCGAGCACCTCGGCGTGATCGCCGAGGGCGAGCGCATCGTCACCCACCGCTTCCGCTGCACCGATCCCGCCTACCGCGGCTGGGTCTGGACCGTGCAGCTGTCCCGTGTCTCCCGTGGTCGCCCCACCGTCGACGACGTCGTGCTGCTGCCCGACACCGAGGTCGACGGCGGCGCGATGCTCGCGCCCGCGTGGGTGCCGTTCGAGGAGCGCGTCCGCCCGGGCGACGTCGGCGTGGGCGACCTGCTCCCCACCGCGGCCGACGACGAGCGCCTCGCCGTGGCAGGGCTGGACGCCGCGGGCTTGCCGGGTCCCGACGAGCAGCTCCTGATGCTGACGGCGGAGGACGTGCGCGACCTGTCCGACTCCGGCATCTGGCTCGAGCTCGGGCTCGGCCGCCCGCGCGTGCTGTCGGCCATCGGCCGCGTGGAGGCCGCGCAGCGCTGGTGGGACTCCGAGCCCGGCCCCGACGCCGCCATCAGCACCGCCGCCCCGGCGGCCGCCCGCTGCGCCTCCTGCGGGTTCTGGCTGCGCCTCGTCGGCGAGCTCGGCACCGTCTTCGGCGCCTGCACCAACGTGATGGCGCCCGACGACGGCCGCGTCGTCGCCGGCGCGCACGGCTGCGGCGCGCACAGCGAGGCGGTCGTCCGCACCGCGATCACGTGGGCGGCGCAGCCGGTCGAGGAGCACACGCCCGGATCGGTCATGAACTCCACGCCGACCGAGCCCTACGGCCACTCGTAACCACCCGGGACCGCTCCGTCCGCCAGGGTGGTCTCCGCAGACGACGACTGCGCGCCGTTGGTCGCTTCCGGCGGCGATCTACCTCCGCTGCCGGCGACCTCGCCGACCCGTCGCCGTCGTGATGGTTGGCTGAGCGCATGACGGATCTCGCAGGCCGGGTCGCGCTCGTCACCGGGAGCTCGAGCGGCATCGGCGCCGCCGTCGCCCGCGCGCTCGCGGCGGCCGGTGCCGGCGTCGTCGTGAACTCGCGCTCGTCCGTCGCCGACGGTGAGGCGGTCGCGCAGGAGATCGGTGGCACGTACGTGCAGGCCGACGTGAGCGACCCCGACGACGCCCGCCGCCTGGTCGCCGACGTGATCGCCCGGCACGGGCGCATCGACGTGCTCGTCAACAACGCCGGCACCACCGAGGTGATCCCGCACCACGACCTCGCCGCCGCGACGCCGGAGGTCTGGCAGCGGCTCTACGCGACCAACGTCATCGCGCCCTTCGTGCTGGTGACCGCGGCGCTCGAGTCGCTGCAGGCGTCGTCGTTCGGAGGGTGCGTCGTCAACGTCGGCTCGCTCGCCGGCGTGCGCCCGGTCGGCTCGTCGATCCCGTACGCGGCGAGCAAGGCGGCGCTGCACCACCAGTCGGTGCTGCTCGCCGCGGTCTTCGGCCCGTCGCTGCGGGTCAACGTGGTGGCGCCCGGCTACACCGAGACGCCGTGGACCGCATCGTGGACCGATACGAAGGCGTACGTGGAGGCGATCGCCCCGATGCGCCGCGGAGCGACGCCCGAGGACGTCGCCGAGGCGGTCATGTACTGCGTGCGTTCCCGCTACGTCACCGGCGAGGTCATCCTCGTCGACGGAGGCCTGGGCCTGCGCTGACCGGCGCCCGCCGGGTGGTGCAGAGGCACTGATCGGCACCGGCGCATCCGCACCGTTTCGTGGTGATCGGGGCGGATAGCACCCGATCGTGCGACGGCCTCCGGGCGATGCCCGCCGATGGTCGTGCCGGGCGACACCTGCGCCCGCACCGACACCGAGAGGACGAGGACGCGACCATGAGGGCACGACTGCACGCCGCGAACCGGCGGGACGACGGGTTCACGCTCATCGAGCTCCTCGTCGTCATCGTCATCATCGGGATCCTGGCCGCGACCGCCATCCCCGTCTTCCTGAGCGAGAAGCACCGCGGCTACGAGGCGTCGATGAAGAGCGACGTCCGCACGGTCGCGAAGGAGATGGACACCTACTTCGTCGACAACCAGACCTATCCCGCGACCACGGAAGTCACGGCCTCGTCGGGCCACGTGACGGTCGGCACCGGCGGCACCGTGATCACGCTGTCGGCCGGGAACACCATCACCGCGACGCACGCCGGTGCGAACGGCTACTGCCTGCACGTCGTCAGCTCGCTGACGTCGGCGACCTACGACTACGACAGCCAGGCCGGCGGCCTGCAGCCGAAGAACACCGGCTGCCCCTCGACCAGCTACTGACGCCGGGTCCGGCGGGCGACGAGCCCGAGCCCGACGATCAGGCCGAGGACCGCGACCGACGGCAGGGCCACGCCGAGCCCGGTCGCCGCGAGGCTGCCGCCGGGTGATGTGACGGGCGTCGGCTTGCTCTTCCCGGTGCCCTTCGCCGCGGGCTTCGTCGTCTTCTTGACCGTCGCCCGCACGGCCTTGCCGAGCAGGAACGGGCACACGCCGTCGGCCGAGTCCACGGTGAGCGTGGCGCCCTCGCCGGCGACCGGCACGGACTCCGGCCGCTGCGTCAGCACCGCCAGGTTGGTGAGCGACGACGTGAGCCCGAGCTTCGTCGCGAGACCGGACTTCGCGTTGAACGCCGCGATCGGCACATCGACGCGGATCTCGTCGGCCTTGGTGTCGAAGGCGCCCTTGAGGTTGTCGAGGACGGTCTTCTCACCCGCGAGCCCACCGGTCGTGTCGTTCAGCGAGAACGACTGGCCCGCCGACGGATCGTCGGACAGGATCGCCTCGAAGGAGTGGCCGCCGAAGCCGAAGTCCCAGCGGTCGTACTGGCCCTCGCCGGGCACGGCCTTGTTGGCGAGGTCGTCGACCTCGATGTGGAACGTGACGGTGTCGCCGGCGGCGTCGAGCTGCGCGTAGGCCTTCGTGATGTCCATGCTCGGGTCGTTCACCGCACCGGGCAGGGTCACCAGCCCGGCGATGCTCGTCGCGTCACCCTTGGGGTCGACGATGACGCCCGAC
The DNA here is from genome assembly GCA_035545535.1 of Mycobacteriales bacterium. GTDB lineage: Bacteria > Actinomycetota > Actinomycetes > Mycobacteriales > CAJCIY01 > DASZYF01. The sequence continues at coordinate 11,988 of DASZYF010000048.1, forward strand.
GGTGCGCACACCGTCGTGACCGGGTCGGCCGTCGGCTTGGGCGTGACCGGGTGCGCGGGCACGAGCGAGTGCGCGAGGTCGCTCATCAGCTTGCTGACGTCCGGAACCCCCAGGCCGGTGATCGTGTCCCATCCCGGCCCGGCCGCGGTGCCTCCGGCGGTGGCGCCGACGGTGACGTCGAAGAAGTCCTTGGGGTGCGCGTAGAAGCCGTAGTTGGCGAACCCGAGGTTCGACTGCGCGGCGGCCTGGATGCGGGTCCACATGCCGACCGCGAGCGGCGACGAGAGGCTCGTCCCGCCGCCCTGCGCCTCGTCGTTGCCGCCGGAGGAGATGTCGTAGCCGTTCATGGTCGGCACGTCGCCGGACTGCGCGGCGATGTCCGGCGTGCCCTTGCACGGCTTGCCGGTGTCACCGGGGGAGCCGTCGGGCGATGCGAGGCACGGGGTCGTCGGCAGGGCGATGCCCGCCTGGTAGTTGGGCGTCGGGAGCGGCACGAACCGCGCGAAGCCGCCGCCGCCGTACTCCCAGCCGACCTCCGCGGTGCGGTGCGCCCCGTCGCCCTTGCTCGGGTCGAGCTTGCTCGGGTCCGGGTCGTCCGTGGTGTCCTTGTCCGTCGACAGGATCGTGCCGCCGACGGCGACGACGTAGGGGTCCGCGGCCTGGTACGGCGCCAGCGGGAACGGCTCCTGGCCGATGCCGTTCACGTCGACGGACAGCAGCGCGCAGCCCCCGCCGGTGTCACCGGTGGAGCTGAACAGCGTGCGGCCCTCCGCGGCCGACTGCCGCATCGTCGCCTCGTAGGCGAGCTCGGACTGCACGCCCGCCTGGTCGCCGGTGAGGTTGTTGACGTCGTAGGCCTGGTCCTGCGGGCTGGCCTCGCACTCGCCGTAGCTCGCGGATGCCTGCAGCGGACCGGTCGGGTCGCTGACCCACGTCTTCACGACGGCGAGGGCGCTCGCATCGGACAGGTCCTTGCCCCAGTACAGGTGCAGCGCGGTCGCGTCGGGCGCCATCGACGTCGATGCCTGCATGTCGATGTCCCACTCGCCGGTGCCGGCCGTGTCCTTGAAGTCGTCGGCGACGCTGTGCAGCACGACGTTGACGCGCGGCAGGCCCCGCGACTTCTCGAACGCGCGCAGGTCGTGGATCGCGGGGTCGACCGCGCCCTCGCCGAAGATCGCGATCGACTGGCCGCTGCCGCGGTTGCCGTCGGGCATGTCGTAGGTCGACCACAGGTCCTCGGGGGTCGTGAGGCCCGTGCAGGCGGAACCGACGCAGGTCGTCTGCCGGGGCTGGGTCCGCGGAGCGGCGCTGACCTCTCCGGCGGGCGCCGAGACGTGCAACGAGTCCAGGCCGACGACGCCGGCGATCGGCAGGGCCGCGGGCACGGTCGGGTTGGTGCTCGGCGCCCGGAAGGTGCCCTTGGCGCCGCGGTACGTCTGCTCGGTGACGCGGAAGAGCCGGTTGACCTGCGCCACGCGGCCGGTGAGCAGCAGGTAGTCGCCCGTGCTCGACGTCGCCGCGACGGCGAGACCGGTGCTCGTCGCCCACGTGCGGGCCTGCGACTGGACGGCCGGGGACAGGCCGAACCGCGCGGCGTAGCTCGCCGGGGTGAAGAAGTGGTGGAACGTCGCGCTGCCCGGGGTGTAGAGGCCGTCGAGCGCGGCGGTCTCGCCCGCGACGTCCGGGTGGGCGAAGGTCACGCCGACCTCGAGCTCGCTCCCGGGGTCGACCGGGCCGACGCGGGTCGCCGACAGGACCTGCGAAGGCACGGTGCCCGTGAGCACGCGCGTCGCCGGAGCGCCCGGGTGCGCCGCGAAGGCGGCGGCGCTGCCGGCGGCGGCGATCAGGAGGGCGCCAGCGGCACCGAGGGCGAGGGCGGGACGGCGCACGGCAGGGCTCCTCAACAGGTGGTTTCCTGCGCCCTTCTGCTCCCGGCGGACGAATCCTCCTCGCGCGAGAGGAGTCTCACTTCGCCGCGCCGGTGCTCAGCCCGCGCCGGCGCGGTCGCCGAGCCGCCGGCGGCGCCGGCGCAGGAACCACTGGCCGACGAGGCCGAGCCCGACCCCGCAGGCGCACGTCGCCAGCCACCACTCGCGGCCGTGGGTCTTGAGGTAGTGCCACTCGATGATCGAGACGACCAGCAGCACGAAGAACACGAGGGTGCCGATCTCGGCCACGCGCACGTCGTCGGTGACGTAGGGCTGCACCTCGCGCAGCACCTTCCCCTCGTCGGCCACGGGATCGATCCTAGGACCCCGTCAAAGTTCGTGAGGTAAACTAACGATCATGGCGGAAGCGGTGGACCTGGAGCTGGCGACCCGGCTGCGGATCGGGATCATGCGGCTGGCCCGCCGGCTGCGCCACGAGGGCTCGCAGGGCGACATCACGCCCTCCCAGCTCGCCGCGCTCGGCACCATCGACAAGCGCGGCCCGCTCACGCTCGGCGAGCTCGCCCAGCTGGAGCGGGTGCAGCCGCCGTCGATGACCAAGATCGTCGGCAACCTCTGCGACGCCGGGCTGGTCAGCCGGAGCCCGGACCCGAGCGACGGCCGCATCACGCTGGTCGCGGCCACCAAGGCGGGCCGGGCCCACCTCGTCGCCACCCGCAAGCGGCGCGACGCGTGGCTCGAGGAGCACCTGCACTCGCTCGCCCCCGAGGAGCGCGAGGCGCTCGCCCGCGCGGCCGACGTCATCGAACGGCTAGCCGATTCCTGATGCGTCTCCCCGACAACCTCTCCGCGCTGCGCGTCCGCAACTTCCGGCTCTTCGCCGGCGGCCAGGTGCTGTCCCTCATCGGCCGCTGGATGTTCTTCACCACGCAGGACTGGCTCGTCGTGCAGCTCGGCGGTCACGGCAACGCGCTGGGCACCGTGGTCGCCCTGCAGTTCCTGCCGACGCTGCTGCTCTCGCCCTACACCGGTGTGCTCGCCGACCGCTTCCCCAAGCGCAAGATCCTCTACGTCACGCAGACCTACTTCAGCGTCGTGGCGCTGTTCGCGTTCATCACCGTCGTCACGCACACGGCGACCATCACGACGGTCTGCGTGCAGGCGTTCCTCGTCGGTCTGATGTGGTCACTCGACACCCCGACCCGGCAGAGCTTCGTCTCGGAGATGGTCGGCACCGAGCACCTGACCAACGCGATCGCGATCAACAGCGTCGTGTTCAACACCGCGCGCATCGTCGGTCCGGCGCTCGCCGGCCTCGCGATCGCGGGCGTCGGCGACGCACCCGTGTTCGGCATCACCGCGTTCACGCAGCTCGGCGTGCTCAGCGGGCTGCTGCGCATGCGCGCGAGCGAGCTGCAGCCGGCGAAGCGCATCCAGCGCGGCAAGGGCCAGGTGCGCGAAGGCCTGCGCTACGTCCGCAACCGGCCTGACCTGATGATGCCGATCCTCCTGATCTTCATCGTCTCGGCCATCGGGCTGAACTTCCCGATCACCCTCGCCCTGTCCGCCAAGCACTTCCACGGCGGGTCCGCGACCTACGGCCTGCTGTCCTCGACGCTCGCCGTCGGCAACCTCGGCGGTGCGCTCGTCGCCACCCGCCGGCAGCGCCCGCGCCAGCGCACGATGATCCTGGCTGCGCTCGCGTTCGGCGTCGCCGAGCTCGTCGCCGCGCTCATGCCGAACCTGCCGCTGTTCATGCTCGCGCTCGTGCCCACCGGCCTGGCGATCCTCACGCTGACGACGACGTGCAACGCCTACGTGCAGCTCGGCGCGGAGGAGACGTTCCGCGGCCGGGTGATGTCGCTGTACCTGATGGTCTTCCTCGGCTCCACGCCCATAGGCGCGCCCATCGTCGGTGCGATCTGCGAGCACTGGGGCGCCCGCGCCGGCCTGGCCGCCGGGGGGCTCGCGAGCCTGGTCGCCGGGCTCGGCGCGCTGGTGTGGCTGCGCCGCCAGGATCGGCGCCGCCCCACCCCGCGCAGGGCCGGCCTGCGGCTGCCGGTCGACGACACCGAGCTCGCCCCCGTCACCTGACCCCCCTCGCCGACATCGGCGATGTGGCAGATCTGCAGCCCGGAAACCGGGCACAAAGCCGATGTCGACCCGGGGGTCAGTCGTCGGCGGCGTGCGCGAGGTCGCTGGCGCCTTCGGTCAGCACGTCCTCGTCGACGGTGCGGGCCCACTGCGCGAAGCTCTGGCCGTCCGCGCGCGTGCTCTCGTAGCGCTTGATGAGGCCCTCGACGTAGCCGGGCAGGTCCTCGACGCTCACCTTGAGCCCGCGCACCTTGCGACCAAGCGCGGCCTCGATGCCGAGCGTGCCGCCGAGGTGCACCTGGAATCCGTCCATCTTGCGGCCGTCCGCCGTGGTGACGCGCATGCCCTTGAAGCCGATGTCGGCCGTCTGGAAGCGCGCGCACGAGTTGGGGCAGCCGTTGATGTGGATGCGCAGCGGATCGTCGAACTCGGGGAGCCGCTGCTCGAGCTCCTCGACCAGCACCGCCGCGGTGCTCTTGGTCTCGGTGAGCGCGAGCTTGCAGAACTCGATGCCCGTGCACGCCATCGTGTGCCGGCGGAACGTGCTCGGCCGCGCCCACATGCCCAGCGCCGCGAGCTCGTCGACGACGGTCTCGACGTCGCTCTCCTCGATGTCGAGGACGACCACCTTCTGCTCGGCGCTGAAGCGGATGCGACCGCCGTGCGCGCCTCCGAGGCGCTCGGCAAGGTCGGCGAGCTTCATCAGCGCGGTGCCGCTGGTGCGGCCCGACGGCAGCGCAGCGCCGACCGCGAACCGGCCGTCCTTCTGCCGGTGCACACCGACGTGGTCACGACGACCGTCCTTCGGCGTCGCCGGCGCGGGGCCGTCCTCGAGCGGGCCGTTCTCGAGGTAGAAGCGCTCGAGCACCGCGCGGAAGCGCTCCGGACCCCAGTCGGCCATGAGGAACTTGATGCGTGCGCGCATGCGCGTGCGGCGGTAGCCCCAGTCGCGGAAGATGCTGGTGACGCCGGCCCACACCTCGGGCACGCGCTCCGGCGGGACGAACACGCCCACGCGCTGGCCGAGCATCGGGTTGGTCGACAGGCCGCCGCCGACCCAGAGGTCGTAGCCGAACACGCCGTCCTTCAGCACGCCTACGAACGCGATGTCGTTGATCTCGTGCGCCGTGCAGTGGTGCGGGCAGGCGCTGACCGCGGTCTTGTACTTGCGGGGCAGGTTGCTGAACGCCTTGTCGTTGGTGAAGCGCCGGTCGAGCTCGCGGATGAGGTCGCTCGGGTCGGCCAGCTCCTCCTCGAAGACGCCGGCGAGCGCGCAGCCGAGGATGTTGCGGGGCACGTCGCCGCACGCCTCGATGGTGCTGAGGCCGACGGACTCGAGGCGGCGCCAGATCTCGGGCACGTCCTCGATGCGCACCCAGTGCAGCTGGATGTTCTGCCGGTCGGAGACGTCGGCGAGGTCACGGGCGAGCTCGGTGGAGATCTGCGCGCAGACCCGCAGCTGCTCGACGCTCAGCTGGCCGCCGGGGATGCGGATGCGCATCATGAAGTACTCGTCGTCGAGCTCCTCGGGCTCGAGCGTGGCGGTGAGGCCACCGTCGATCCCCGGCTTGCGCTGGGTGTACAGGCCCCACCAGCGCATGCGGCCGCGGAGGTCGGTGGGGTCGATGCTCGCGAAGCCCTGCTTGGAGTAGATCTGCTCGATCCGGGCGCGGACGTTGAGGCCGTCGTCGTCCTTCTTGAACCGCTCCTGGGGTGTGAGGGGCTCGGTGTGGCCCGCGCCCCACTGGCCGTGGCCCCCCTTGGGGGTCTTCAGCGCGGGAGGCAGGTCGTCGGGCAGGGCGGGCACATCGGACGGCACGGCGGATCAGGCTCCAGTTGCGGGCGGGAAGGCGGGACGGGGGTGGCGTGTTCTCGACCTCGTGGGGTCAGAGACAGAGGGCGCTCGCCGTGCCCGCCTGGTCGACGTGGAGGCGCGCCACCAGGGGCGTCCAGGGGCCTTCCACGCTGCTCACTGTCCCATTGTGCCAGCAGACGGTAGAGTTTCTCCCGTGGTCCTCACCTCGCGCCGGCACGTCGACCTCCAGCGGGTCGCCAGCGCGATGTGTCGCGGCTGACCGCCGGCTGACGCTCCTGACCTCGCGTCGCCTGGCCTCCGAGCCCGCGACCCCGGCCGCCTGACGCGGCCCCTCCGATGAGGACCTGCTGTGACCGCCCTGTTCGACCCGCCGTCCCACGCGGCCGCGACCGAGCACAACGCTCGCGTCATCGCGATGCCGCCCCGGTGGAGCTACAGCCCTGAGTACCTGCGCTCGCTGGTCGACGTCGCCGCCGACGAGCTCGAGGGTGCGACCGCCCAGGAGATCCTCACCTGGGCCCTGGACAAGTTCCACCCCCGCCTCGCCATCGCCGCCTCCATGGGCGACACCGTCGTGGCGCACATGGCCAGCCAGATCCGTGAGGGCGTGCCGGTCGTGTTCCTCGACACCGGCTACCACTTCGCCGAGACCATCGGCACCGCCGACGCGGTCGAGGCCGTGTACCCGGTGGAGCTCGTGCGGGTGCGCCCGGCCCTGACCGTCGAGGAGCAGGACGCGCAGTACGGCGCCAAGCTCTACGAGCGCGACCCCGACCTCTGCTGCAAGATGCGCAAGGTCCAGCCGCTCGAGCGCGGGCTCGCCCCCTACATGGCGTGGGCCAGCGGCCTGCGCCGCGACGAGGCGGAGTCGCGCGCCGACGCCCGCGCCGTCGAGTGGGACGCCAAGCGCCAGCGCGTGAAGGTCAACCCGCTCGTCGCGTGGACCGAGGCCGACGTCGACGCCTACATCGCCGAGCACGGCGTGCTGGTGAACCCGCTGCTGTCCGACGGCTACGGGTCCATCGGCTGCGCGCCCTGCACGCGGCGACTGCTGCCCGGCGAGGACGCCCGCGCCGGACGCTGGGCGGGCAAGAACAAGGTGGAGTGCGGCATCCACTAGCCCGCACACCCGGGTGACACCGGTCGACATCGGTGTTGTGGCAGATCCGCGGGCCGGAAACCGGGCACAAAGCCGATCTCGGCCGGGTCAGGGCAGGAGCGCGAGCACCTTCGCGGCCATCTCCTGCGGGTCGCCGTCGGCCGGCACGAGCCGGAGCTCGGGTGACAGCGGCGCCTCGTAGGGGTCGTCGATGCCGGTGAAGCCCTTGAGCTCGCCGGCCCGCGCCTTCGCGTAGAGGCCCTTCACGTCGCGCTGCTCGCACAGCTCGATGGGGGTGTCGACGAACACCTCCAGGAACGGCAGGCCGGCGGCCTCGTGCAGCGTGCGCACAAGGTCGCGGTGCTCGCGCAGCGGGGAGATGAGCGGCACGAGGGCCACCGAGCCGGAGTCGGCGAACAGCCGGGCGACGTGCCCGACCCGGCGCACGTTCTCGCTGCGGTCGGCCGCGCTGAACCCCAGGTCGCCGTTGAGGCCGTGCCGCAGGTTGTCACCGTCGAGCATGTAGGCGGGCCGGCCCTGCGCGAGCAGCGCGTGCTCCACGGCCGCGGCGACGGTCGACTTGCCGGAGCCGGACAGCCCGGTGAACCAGACGGTGGCGCCGCGGGTGGCCCGCTCCTCGCGGCTCACCAGCCCGGCCTGCCAGACGACGCCGGGGGACGTCAGATCAGCCACGAACCGTGTCGCCGTTCGGGCTATGGGCCACACCGAGGAAACGGATCACGGGGTGGGGCATCAGCGTTGGCGCTCGACGACCATGCCGGCGCCGACGGTGTTGTTCGTCGCCGGGTCGATGAGGATGAACGAGCCGGTGGCCTTGTTCTTGGTGTAGGCATCGGTGAACAGCGGCGTCTGGGTGCGCAGCTGCACGCGGCCGATGTCGTTGAGGCCGAGGGAGCCGGCCGTCTCGTCGCGGTGCAGCGTGTTGATGTCGAGCTTGTAGGCGACGTCGCGCACCTTCGCCTTCGTGGTGCGCGTCGTGTGCTTGACGATGATGTCGGCGGCCGGGTTGAGCTGGCCGGCCTCGCTCATCCAGCAGACCATCGCGTCGATGTCCTGGCCCACGTGCGGCTGGTTGTGCGGGCGGGCGATCATGTCGCCGCGCGAGATGTCGATCTCGTCCTCGAGCGTGAGGGTGACCGCCATCGGCGCGAACGCCTCGTCGACCGGGCCGTCGGCGGTGTCGATCGTCTTGATGCGCGAGGTGAAGCCGGACGGCAGCACCACGATCTCGTCGCCCGGGCGCAGCACGCCGCCGGCGACGGTGCCGGCGAACCCGCGGTAGTCGGGGTGCGACGCCGACTGCGGGCGGATCACGTACTGCACGGGGAAGCGGGTGTCGACCATGTTGCGGTCGCTCGCGACGTAGACGTTCTCGAGGTGGGTCAGCAGCGGAAGCCCTGTGTACCAGGGCATGTTGGCCGACCGGTCGACGACGTTGTCGCCCTGCAGCGCCGACACGGGGATGGTCGTGATGTCGTGCACCTGGAGCCGCTGCGCGAAGCGCTCGAACTCGGCCTTGATCTCCTCGTAGCGCTGCTCGCTCCAGTCGACGAGGTCCATCTTGTTGATGGCGACGACGAGGTGCGGGATGCCGAGCAGCGTGGAGAGGAACGCGTGCCGGCGCGACTGCTCGAGCATGCCCTTGCGCGCGTCGACCAGGATGATCGCGAGGTCGGCGGTCGACGCGCCCGTGACCATGTTGCGCGTGTACTGCGCGTGGCCCGGGGTGTCGGCGATGATGAACTTGCGCTTGGGCGTGGCGAAGTAGCGGTAGGCGACGTCGATGGTGATGCCCTGCTCGCGCTCGGCGCGCAGGCCGTCGGTGAGCAGCGCGAGGTTGGTGTACTCGTCACCGCGTTCGACCGAGGTGCGCTCCACCGCAGCGAGCTGGTCCTCGAAGATCGCCTTCGAGTCGTAGAGCAGGCGGCCGATCAGCGTGGACTTGCCGTCGTCGACGGACCCGGCGGTGGCGAACCGGAGAAGACCGGCCATCAGAAGTACCCCTCGCGCTTGCGGTCTTCCATCCCCGCCTCGCTGATCCGGTCGTCGGCGCGCGTGGCGCCCCGCTCGGTCAGCCGGGTCGCGGCGACCTCGGCGACGATGTCCTCGACGGTGGCCGCGCTCGACTCCACGCAGCCCGTGCAGTCGGCGTCGCCGACCGTGCGGAAGCGCACGGTCGCCCGGAACGACGGCTCGTCCGCGGTCTGGGTGAGGAACGGGTTGACCGCCCAGAGCATGCCGTCGCGCTGGAACACCTCGCGCTCGTGCGCGAAGTAGATGGACGGCAGGTCGATGCCTTCGGCCTGGATGTAGCTCCAGATGTCGAGCTCGGTCCAGTTCGACAGCGGGAACACGCGGATGTGCTCACCCGGCCGGTGCTTGCCGTTGTAGAGCGACCAGAGCTCGGGCCGCTGGTTCTTCGGGTCCCACTGGCCGAACTCGTCGCGGAAGGAGAACACCCGCTCCTTCGCGCGCGCCTTCTCCTCGTCGCGGCGGGCGCCGCCGAACACGGCGTCGTAGCGGCCTTCGGTGATGGAGCGCAGCAGCGTCACCGTCTGCAGCGGGTTGCGGGTGGCCCGCGGGCCGGTGCCCTCGGTGACCCGGCCGGCGTCGATGTCGTCCTGCACGCTGCCGACGACCAGGCGCAGGCCGAGCTCCTCGACGGTCTTGTCGCGGTGCGCGAGCACCTCGGGGAAGTTGCGGCCGGTGTCGACGTGCATCACCGGGAACGGCACCTTGGCCGGCGCGAACGCCTTGCGGGCGACGTGCAGCATCACGATCGAGTCCTTGCCGCCGGAGAACAGCAGCACCGGCCGCTCGAGCTCGGCCACGACCTCGCGGATGATGTGGATCGCCTCGGCCTCGAGCAGCCGCAGGTGGCTCAGCTCGTACCCGGCTGTCGCAGTGCTCAACGCCTTGTCCGCTCTAATCCTGATGCGATCGGTTCACTTCGACCACGGAAGCCCCGCGGGGAACCGTAGGAGGTTCCACTTTACCTGATCGAATCTATCAAGTATTGTGGTGGAGTGTTCCCACTATGTGGAGTCGCCGGAGGCGCTCCAGCGGCCGCGGCGGCGCTCCTGGCGCCGGTACTCCGAGGCCAGCCGGTCCACGTCGGCGGGCAGCCGGCCCGCCACCAGGTCGGCCAGCGTCACGTGCTCCAGCACGGAGCGCACCGCCGCCCGCAGCGCCATCCACACATCGCCCAGCGGCGCCGCCGGGCCCTGGTAGGTGACCTCCGACAGGGACAGCCCGTGCACGCTCGCGAGCGGGCCGTCGATGGTGCGGATGATGTCGGCGAGCGTCACCTCGTCGGCCGGGCGGGCCAGGCTGTAGCCGCCCTCGCGGCCCCGGTGGGAAGCCACCAGGCCCTCGGCGCGCAGCTCGCCGAGGATCGCCAGCAGGAACGCCACCGGGATGTCCTGCGCGGCGCCGAGGTCTTCCGCCCGGACCCGCCCGGCGCCGGATGTCTGGGCGGCGGCTAGCTGCGCCATCGCCCGCGTGGCGTACTCCGCCTTCGCCGACATCCGCACGTCCTCAGTGTTCCCGATCCCCGCTCGAACGCCGACCAAGGAGAACGAATGCTCGCCCGTCGCACCACTCGCACCGCCGCCGTCGCGGCCGCGGTCGTCCCGCTGCTCGCGCTCTCGGCCTGCTCCTCGAAGAAGGACGACGGCAAGACGGTCAACATCGTCGCCTACTCGGTGCCGAAGCCGGCCTACGACGCCCTCACCGCCGCGTTCCAGAAGACCAGCGCCGGCGCCGGCGTGAAGTTCACGTCGTCCTACGGCGCCAGCGGCTCGCAGAGCAAGGCCGTGCTCGCCGGCCAGAAGGCCGACTACGTCGCGTTCTCGCTCGAGCCCGACCTCACCAAGCTCGTGCCGAGCAAGGTCGACGCGAGCTGGAACAGCGGCCCGACGAAGGGCCTCGTGTCCGACTCGGTCGTCGTCCTCGTGGTCCGCAAGGGCAACCCCAAGGGCATCAAGGGCTGGGCCGACCTCGTCAAGCCCGGCGTGCAGATCGTCACGCCCGACCCGGCGTCGTCCGGCTCGGCGAAGTGGAACCTGCTCGCGGCCTACCAGCAGGTCATCGCGCAGGGCGGCACGGCCGACCAGGCCGCGCAGTACGTGACCGCGCTGTTCAAGAACGTCGTCAGCCGTGCGGACAGCGGTGCCAAGGCCACCACGCAGTTCCTTGGCGGCACCGGTGACGTGCTGCTGTCCTACGAGAACGAGGCGATCGGTGCGAAGCAGAACGGCGCCGACATCGACTACATCATCCCGGACCAGACGGTGCTCATCGAGAACCCGGCCGCGGTGACGACCACCGCCCCGCAGGCGGCGAAGGACTTCCTGTCCTACGTCGAGAGCGCGGACGGCCAGAAGATCTTCGCGAGCAAGGGCTACCGCCCCGTGCTGCCCGGCGTCGACCCCGGCACCGTGCAAGGGGCGAACGACCCGAGCAACCCCTTCCCGACGCCCCAGGACCTCATCACCATCGAGAGCCTCGGCGGCTGGAAGACCGTCAACGACCAGCTCTTCGGTGACAATGGCGTGATCACCAAGATCGAAGCGGCGGGCTGATCCCTGACCGCAGCAGCTGCCCCGACGCTCGACGCCGGCCGGCCCCGCCCGCGCGGGGCCCGGTCGGCGCCGGGCGTCGCGCCGTTGGGCGCCGGGTCGGGCGTGGGCCTCGGCGTCGCCGTGCTCTGGATGAGCCTGATCGTGCTCATCCCGCTCGCGGCCGTCGTCGGCAAGGCGTTCGGGGAGGGGTGGAGCGGCTTCTGGGACGCGATCTCCGCTCGTGAGGCGCGCACCGCGCTCACCCTCACCGCGCTGCTCGCGCTCGGCGTCGCCCTGGTGAACGCGGTCATGGGCACCGTCGTCGCGTGGGTGCTGGCCCGCGACCGGTTCCGGGGCAAGTGGCTGCTCGAGCTCGTCATCGACATCCCGTTCGCGCTGCCGACGATCGTCGCCGGCCTGGTGATGCTCACGCTCTACGGCAAGAACAGCCCGGTCGGCATCCACCTCGTCGGCACCCGCATCGGCCTGTTCGTCGCCCTGATGTTCGTGACGCTGCCGTTCACCGTGCGCACCGTGCAGCCGGTGCTGCTCGACCTCGACCGTGACGTGGAGCAGGCCGCCGCCTCGCTCGGCGCCTCACCGCTCACGACGTTCCGGCGCATCATCCTGCCGCCGATCGTGCCCGCCGTCGTCAGCGGCTCCGCGCTGTCGTTCGCGCGGGCGCTCGGCGAGTACGGCTCGCTCGTGCTGATCTCGAGCAACATCCCGTACAAGACGCAGATCGCAAGCTCGATCATCTACGGCAAGCTGCAGGACGCGCAGGACCCGGTGAACGCCGTGCGCGCCGCGTCGGCGATCGCGGTCGTGCTGCTCGTCGCCAGCCTCGTCGTGCTCGTGGTGCTCGACGTCGTGCAGCGGGTGGTGGCGCGACGTGCCTGAGCACGCAAAGGGCAGGGTGCCCAAGCCCACCCGGCCCCGCGAGGAGTTCCAGACCCCGGCCGTCGGCGTCGTCGGATCGCGCACGACGCGCACCGCGCTGCGCGCCGTCGCGCTGCTCTACGTGGGCATCCTCGTGCTCGTCCCCGTGCTGCTCGTCGTGTGGCGCACGTTCAAGCCGGGGCTCGGCTCGTTCTTCGACGCCATCACCGACCCGTTGGCGGTGCACGCGTTCCGCCTCACCGGCGAGGTCGCGGGCATCTCCGTCGTGCTCGACACCGTGTTCGGCATCGGTGTCGCGCTCCTGCTCGTGCGCTACCGGTTCCCGGGCAAGCGGCTGCTCTCGGCGTTCATCGACCTGCCGGTCTCCGTCTCGCCGATCGTCGTCGGCCTCGCGCTGGTGCTCGTGTACGGCTCGTCCGGCTGGTTCGGCGGAACGCTGGACCGGGCCGGCCTGCAGGTCATCAACGCGACGCCGTCGCTGGTGATCGCGACCGTGTTCGTCTCGCTGCCGCTCGTGGTGCGCGCGGTGGTGCCGGTGCTCGAGCAGGCCGGCAACGAGCAGGAGCAGGCCGCCGCATCGCTCGGGGCCCGCGCGTGGACGCAGCTCTGGCGCATCACGCTGCCCACCATCCGGGAGGCCGTCACCTACGGCGTCGTGCTGAGCCTCGCGCGCTGCCTCGGCGAGTACGGCGCGGTGCTCGTCGTCTCCGGCAACATCGAAGGCCGGACCGAGACCGCGACCTTGCGCATCGACAACCTCTACGAGGCGGACCTGCAGACCGACGCCGCCTACGCCATCACGTTCGTGCTCGTCCTGGTCGCGGTCGTCGCGATACTCGTGGCCGCGTACGTCCGCCGTCGTCAGGAAGCGAGCAGCGCCGCGTGAGCATCGAGGCGAAGGGCATCAACAAGCGGTTCGGCAGCTTCGTCGCGCTCGAAGACGTCGACCTCACCGTGGCCTCGGGAGCCCTCACCGCGCTGCTCGGCCCGAGCGGCGGCGGCAAGTCGACGCTGCTGCGCATCATCGCCGGGCTGGAGGAGCCCGACACCGGCACCGTGCTCATCGACGGCGCCGACTCCACGCAGCTGCCACCGCAGCGCCGCAACGTCGGCTTCGTCTTCCAGCACTACGCGGCGTTCAAGCACCTCTCGGTGTTCCGCAACGTCGCGTTCGGCCTCGAGATCCGCAAGACGCCGAAGGCGGAGATCGATCGCCGGGTGACCGAGCTGCTGGAGCTCGTGCACCTCGAGCAGTTCGGCGACCGGCTGCCCTCGCAGCTCTCGGGTGGGCAGCGCCAGCGCATGGCGCTCGCCCGCGCGCTCGCGGTCGAGCCGAAGGTCCTGCTCCTCGACGAGCCGTTCGGCGCGCTCGACGCGCAGGTCCGCAAGGAGCTGCGCGACTGGCTGCGCCGCCTGCACGACGAGGTGCACGTCACGACCGTGTTCGTCACGCACGACCAGGAGGAGGCGATGGAGGTCGCCGACGAGCTGGTCGTCATCAACCACGGGCGCATCGAGCAGGTCGGCTCGCCGGACGACGTCTACGACCGGCCGGCCAACAGCTTCGTCATGGGGTTCCTCGGCCCGGTCACGCAGCTCGGCGGGCACACGGTGCGCCCGCACGACATCGAGGTGCTCACGCAGGCCGTGACCGGCGCGATCGGCGCGGAGGTCACGCGGATGCAGCGCATCGGCTTCGAGGTGCGCGCCGAGCTGCGGGCCGACGACGGCGGCGAGCCCTGGGTGCAGCTGACCCGCGGCCAGGCCGAGTCGCTCGGCCTCGACGTGGGCAGCCGCGTGTGGCTGCGGCCCGCGCCGCACGCCTCGGTGCTCACGAGCCGCTGAGCGCCTACGGGGACGCCGACGTCGAGGGGGACGCCGACGCCGGAGCCGGCGCCGAACCCGGAGCGAACAGCACCGCGGTGACCGGGCCGCCGAGGTCGGCGCCCTGCGTGCCGCCCTTGGTGACGATCTTCAGGTGCTGGTCGCCGCGCGGGCCGTACTTCTCGCCCTCGCCGCCGATGCGGGCGTGCACGTAGGCGAGCAGCCCGCCGGGCCCGCGGCTCGCCGCGAGCGCGTCGTTGGCGACCACCTGCCAGCCGGTGCCGTGCAGCTCGGCGAAGTCGGTGGGGTAGCCCGCGCCCTGCCCGTTGCCGCACGCGACGAGCGTCGCGCCCACGACGTGGTCGGTGGAGACGGTGAGGTTGATCGCGCGCTCGATCGCGCCCGCCGGTGATGCGGGCAACGCGATCTGCGTCGCCGGTGTGCCGGGCGCGACGACGAGCACCACGGAGGCCGGCGGCACGCCGCAGCCGTCGGTGTGGTCGCCCTGCTCGGCGGCGATGTAGCCGTCGCGGCCGGCGGCGCCGTTGACGAGCGGGGCGTCCTGCGGGTCGGCGAGGCTGCCGAGGTCGATCGCGGTGCCGGCGCCGTTGACCTCCACGAGGTGCGCGGTCGCGCCCGTCCCGACGGTGAGCAGCAGGCCGCCGGGCTCGGCGCCGGCGACGGAGGCGAGCAGCTGCCCGTCGTCGGGGGTGTCGAGGTTCACGACCTGGCCCTGGAAGCGCACGGTGCGCGCGGCGCCCGGGCGGCCGGTGCCGTCGTACGGCGTGACGCGCGTGTCGGTCATCATCAGCAGGCCCATGTCGGTCGTCGTCGCGACGGCCGCGCCGTTGCTCGGCCCGCTGATGACGACGTGCTTGCCGGTGCTGCTGTCGTAGAGGCCGTAGGCGATGCCCTCGACCCCTGGGGCGAGCTGGCTCCAGGAGAGGTAGCGGCCGTTGCGTGACCACTGCAGGTCCGACATCCCGGCGCCGGGCCCGGCGGCGATGGTGTCGCTCACCGGCTGCGGCGGAGAGGTCGGCTGGCCGTTGGCGCCGAGCCCGACGACGAACACCGCGGTGGGGGTCGCGTACGCGAGCCGGGCGACGGGAGCGGCCGGGGTGGGGGAGGCGGACGGGCTCGCGCTGTCCGAGGCGCCGGCCGACGGCGACGGGCTGTCCGAGCCGGCGGGTGCGGAGGTCTGCGACACGGCCGACGGGCCGCCACCGTTGCCGCCGGCCGAGCAGGCGCTGAGCGCGGCGGCGGCCGCGACGGCGGCGACGGGGAAGCGGATGAGCCGGTGCACGCCGTCAGTGTCGCGTGCGCACCGCGGCTTCCTCGGCAGGTGGTCGTGGTGCGTCGGGACCATCGCCGGTGGTCGGGCCGGCGTGCTCCGAGCCGGCCGTCGCGGCCTCGGCGCGCGTCAGGCCTGGAGCTGCTCCACCACGTGGTCGATGCAGGCGGTGAGGGCCTCGACGTCCGCCGGCTCGACCGCGGGGAACATCGCGATGCGGAGCTGGTTCTTGCCGAGCTTGCGGTAGGGCTCGGTGTCGACGACGCCGTGACGGCGCAGCACCTTCGCGATCGCCGCGGCGTCGATCGCGTCGTCGAAGTCGACGGTGCCGACGACCTGGCTGCGCTTGTCGGGGTCGGTGACGAACGGCGTCGCGAACGGGCTCTTCTCGGCCCACGTGTACAGGCGCGCGCTCGAGTCGGCGGTGCGCTCGTTGCACCAGGTGAGGCCGCCGTTGCCGTTCATCCACTCGACCTGGTCGACCATCAGCGCGATCGTCGCCAGCGCGGGGGTGTTGTAGGTCTGGTCCTTGGTGCTGTTGTCGACGGCGATCTCGAGGTCGAGGAACGCGGGGACGTAGCGGGTCGGGACGATCTGCTTGCTGCGCTCCAGCGCGGCGGGGGACATGAGCGCGATCCAGAGCCCGCCGTCGGAGGCGAAGCACTTCTGCGGCGCGAAGTAGTACACGTCGTACTCGCGGGCGTCGGCGAGCAGGCCGCCGGCGCCGGAGGTCGCGTCGACGAGGTGCAGGGCGTTGCTGTCGGCGCCGACGGGACGCTTGACCGGCTTGGCGACGCCGGTGCTCGTCTCGTTGTGCGGGGTCGCGTAGACGTCGATGCCGGGGGCGGGCTGCCAGTCGGGGTGGTCGCCCGGGTCGGAGCTGACGATGACCGGATCGGACAGGAACGGCGCCGCCTTGGTCGAGTCACCGAACTTGGCGCCGAACTCGCCGAACGCGAGGTGCTGCGCCTTGTCCTGCACGAGGCAGAAGGTGGCGACCTCCCAGAACGCGGTGGTGCCGCCGTTGCCGAGCACGACCTCGTAGCCGTCGGGCAGCGCGAACAGGTCGCGCAGGCCGCTGCGGAGGCGCCCGACGACGTCCTTCACCGTGCTCTGGCGGTGCGACGTCCCCATGTAGGTGCGGCCGAGGGACGCGAGCGCGTCGAGCTGCGCGGGGCGGACCTTGCTCGGGCCGGAGCCGAAGCGACCGTCCTGCGGGAGGAGGCCGGCGGGGATGGTGATGCTGCTGACGTCGGTCACGACCCCAGTCTCCCAGGGGTGTCGAAGCCGTTCCCCCGGGATGTGAGGGGGACTACAGGCCGCCCTGGACGTCGGAGAGCGGGCGCGGGTCCGGGCCGACGTAGCGCGCGCTCGGGCGCACGAGCCGGTTGAGCTTCTTCTGCTCGAGGATGTGCGCGCTCCAGCCGGCCGTGCGGGCGCAGGTGAACATCGAGGTGAACATGTGCGCGGGGACCTCGGCGAAGTCGAGGACGACCGCGGACCAGAACTCGACGTTGGTGCGCAGCGGGCGGTCGGGGTAGCGCTCGGTGAGCTCGGCGATGGCGGCCTGCTCGAGGGCGTCGGCGACCTCGTAGCGGGTGGAGCCGAGCTCCTTCGCGGTGCGGCGCAGCACGCGGGCTCGCGGGTCCTCGGCGCGGTAGACGCGGTGGCCGAAGCCCATGAGGCGCTCGCCCTTGTCGAGGACGCCCTTCACGTAGGCGACCGGGTCGCCGGTGCGCTCGACGTCGTCGAGCATCGACAGCACGCGGCTGGGGGCGCCGCCGTGCAGCGGGCCGGAGAGGGCGCCGATGGCGGAGCTCATGCAGGCGGCGGCGTCGGCGCCGGTGCCGGCGACGACGCGGGCGGTGAAGGTGCTCGCGTTCATGCCGTGCTCGGCGGCGGAGACGAAGTAGGCGTCGACGGCCTTGACGTGCGCGGGGTTCAGCTCACCGCGCCAGCGCAGCATGAAGCGCTCGACGATCGTCTCGCACTTGTCGACCTCCTTCTGCGGGACGGCCGGCTGGCCGAGGCCGCGGGCGGCCTGCGCGACGAAGGACAGCGCGGTGACGCTGATGCGGGCGAGGTCCTCGCGGACCTGCTCCTCGTCGATGTCGAGCATCTGGTGCAGGCCCCAGTAGGGGGCGAGCATCGCGATCGCGGACTGCACGTCGACGCGGATGTCGCCGGAGTGCACGGGGACGGGGAACGGCTCGGCCGGCGGGAGGCCGGGCTTGAAGTGGCCGTCGACCAGCAGGCCCCAGACCTGGCCGAACGTGACCCGGCCGACGAGGTCCTCGATGTCGACGCCGCGGTAGCGGAGCGCAGAGCCCTCCTTGTCCGGCTCGGCGATCTCGCTCTCGAAGGCGATGACGCCCTCGAGGCCGGGCTTGAAGTTCGGGTCGCGCTCAGCCATGTTCCGGCTCCTCGCCTGTGGTCCAGTGCCTGTCTCTTCTTCGGTAACGGCATTCTTGCGTACGTGCCCATGACCCCGCGGGGAACCCTGTCCGAAGCCGATCTGGCCGGGACCTGGTGGGAGCAGTTCGCGGCCTGGCAGGCCGAGGCGTCCGCGTCGGAGCTGTTCACCGAGCCCACCGCGGCGGTGCTCTCGACCGATGGGCCGCACTCCCGGACCGTGCTGGTGAAGCAGGTCGACGCCCGGGGCTTCGTGTTCTTCACCAACCGGCAGTCCCGCAAGGGGGCCGACATCGCGCGGGTGCCGCGAGCCGCCCTGACGTTCCCCTGGTACGCGCTGTCCCGGCAGGTGAACGTGGTGGGCACGGTCGTCCTCGTGGACGACGCGGAGAGCGACGCGTACTTCGCCTCGCGGCCGCGGGGCGCCCAGCTGGGGGCGTGGGCGTCGGCGCAGTCGGCGGTGGTCGCCGGACGGGGTGTGCTCGACGCGCTGGTCGCCGAGATGACGGAGCGGTTCGCGGGCATGGACGTGCCGCGCCCGCCGCACTGGGGCGGCTACCGGGTGCAGCCGGAGAGCGTGGAGCTCTGGCAGGGACGGGCGGACCGGCTGCACGACAGGCTCCGCTACCGCCGCGAGGGCGAGGGCTGGGTCATCGAGCGGCTGTCGCCCTAAGCCAGCCCGCGGTGGTGCGGCGCCGGGAACCACCGAGGTCGACTGCACGGGGGCGCACTAGGTTCGTGAGACGTGGCGACCTCACCGGTGTTCAACCCGGTGACGATCGGCCCCACCACTCTGCGCAACCGGATCGTCAAGGCGGCGACGTTCGAGGGCATGAGCTTCAAGGGCCAGGTCAGCGACGCGCTCATCGACTTCCACCGCACCGTCGCCGCCGGCGGAGTCGGGATGACGACCGTCGCCTACTGCGCCGTCTCGCCCGAGGGCCGCGGTGCGCCCAACGAGATCGTGCTGCGCGACGACGCGCTCGACGGGCTCACCCGGATCGCGCGGGCCGTGCACGACGAGGGCGCCGCCATCTCCGCGCAGATCGGGCACGCCGGTCCGGTCGGCACCTCGCGCGTCACCGGCGCGATGGCGCTCGCGGCCAGCAACGGCATGGGGCCGCTCGGCAACCGCTACCACGCGATGACCCGCGACGACATCGAGCGCGTCACCCGCAGCTTCGCCGACGGCGCGCGCGTGCTCGCCGACGCCGGCTTCGACGCGCTCGAGCTGCACTTCGGCCACCACTACCTGCTCAACTCCTTCCTCAGCCCGCGGTTCAACCGGCGCAAGGACGACTACGGCGGCCCCGTCGCCCACCGCGTCCGCTTCCACCGCGAGGTCGCGCAGGCCGTCAAGGACGCCGTCGGCGACCGGCTCGCGGTGACCGCGAAGTGGGAGATGATCGACGGCGTCCCGCGCGGCCTGTGGCTCTCCGAGAGCATCGAAGCGGCGAAGCTGCTCGAGTCCGACGGCACCGTCGACGCCATGCAGCTCACGTGCGGCGGCAGCCTCGCCAACCCGATGTTCCTGTTCCGCGGTGACGTCCCGCGCGAGGAGTTCGCCGCGACGCTGCCTCCCGCCATCCGCCTCGGCTTCAAGGTCGTCGGCAAGCGCTTCATGCCGGAGTACCCGTTCGAGGAGGCCTACTTCCTCGGCTACGCACGCCAGTTCCGCGACGCGCTGCGCATGCCGCTGATCCTGCTGGGCGGCGTCACCCGGCTGAGCACCGCGGAGCAGGCCCTCGACGAGGGCTTCGTCGCCGTCGCGATGGGTCGTGCGCTGCTCCGCGAACCCGACCTGCCGCAGCGCTGGCAGGCCGGCGCGGCGAGCACCTCGCTCTGCGTGCACTGCAACAAGTGCATGCCCACGATCTACCGCGGCACGCACTGCGTGCTCGTCAGTCCCAGGGACCGCCCCGGGCTCCGCGTCCTGTCGTGACGGTGCATCCGCTCAAGCGCCTGCTCGCCGACGTCACCCCGCTCAGGAACCGCGACTACCGCCGGCTCTGGGCCGGCCAGACCGTCAGCTTCTTCGGCACGCAGATGACGAACGTCGCGCTGCCCGTCGAGGTCTACCGCCTCACGCACAGCTCGTTCGACGTCGGCCTGCTCGGCCTGTTCACGCTCATCCCCCTCGTCGCGGTCGGCTTCTTCGGCGGCGCCATCACCGACGCGGTCGACCGCCGCACGCTCGTGCTCATCACCAGCACGGTGCTCGCCGCGGTGTCGGCCGTGCTGGTCTGGCAGGCATGGGCCGGCTGGCACGCCGTGTGGCTGCTCTACCTCGCCACCGCGTGCTACGGCGGTGTGTCCGCGCTGGACGGGCCGGCCCGCGCGACGTTCATCCCGCGCCTGCTCAGCAACGAGCTCATCCCCGCCGCCAGCGCGCTGTCGCAGCTCGCGATGAACCTCGCGCTGTCCGGCGGCCCGCTGCTCGCCGGCGTGCTCATCGCCGCGTCCGGCCTGCGCGCCGCGTTCCTCGTCGACCTCGTCAGCTTCGCGTTCGCCCTCTACGGCGTGTTCCGCCTGCCGTCGATGAAGCCCGAGGGCGGTACCACGCGGCCGAGCCTCGCCGCCGTCGGTGAGGGCATCCAGTGGCTGCGGCACCAGCCCGTCGTGCTCATGTCGTTCTTCGTCGACATCGACGCGATGCTGTTCGGGATGCCGCGGGCGCTGTTCCCCGCGCTCGCCATCCACCGCTTCCACGGCGGCGATGGCATCACCGGTCTGCTGTACGCCGCGCCCGCGATCGGCGCGTTCCTCATGGGCGTCGTGAGCGGCCCGCTCGGCCGGGTGCGCAAGCAGGGCCGCGCCGTCATCATCGCGATCGCGGTGTGGGGCGCGACGATCACCGCGTTCGGCTTCTCGAAGGACCTCGTGCTCGCCGTCGTGTTCCTGGCGATGGCCGGCGCCGCCGACATGGTCAGCGCGGTCTACCGGTCGACGATCATGCAGGTCGCCACCCCGGACGTGATGCGTGGCCGCCTGCAGGGCGTGTTCTTCGCGGTGGTCGCGGGCGGTGCGCGCCTCGGCGATGTCGAGGCCGGTGGCGCGGCCGCGATCGTCGGCACCGACGCCGCCGCGTGGAGCGGCGGCATCCTCTGCCTCGTCGGCCTGGCCGCGCTCGCGGCCGCGTTCCCCGTCTTCGCCCGCTACGACGCGGGCACCGTCGCCGCATCGCCCGCCGCCGAGGAGCTGGCCGACGAGGCATCGTCGCCCGGCTGAGCCAGCGGATCGGGAACGCCGAGCGGGTCGGCCGTGACGTGCACCTGCTCGAGGAACAGCGCGACGAGCACCGCGCCGATCGCCAGGATGATGCCGCCGGTGAGGAACGCGTTGGAGTAGCCGTCGACCGCACGCTGCGCGTAGCGGGCGGTGCCGATGGCCGCGCCGCCGATGTGTCGCGTGGCGATGGTGGCCAGCACCGCGAGCCCGACCGCTCCGCCGATGTTCTGCACGGCGTTCTGCACGCCGGAGGCGAGTGACGCGTCCTCCTGAGACACCTCGTGCAGCGACGCGTTGCCGAACCCGGGGAAGCACATGCCGGCGCCGAACGCGAGCATCAGCATCGGCGGCAGCACCTGCGACGCGTAGCTCCCGTCGACCGTGATGCGGGTGAGCAGGAACATCGCCGCCGACGCGAGCACGAACCCGAACGTCATGATCGCCTTCACGCCGAGGCGCGGCAGCAGCCCGGTGCCGACGCCGATGGCGACGCTGATCATCACGCCGAACGGCAGGTAGGACAGGCCGGCCTTGAGCGGCGAGTAGTGCAGCACCAGCTGCAGGTACAGCGTCTGCAGGAAGAAGTAGGTGAAGAACGCGGAGCTGAAGAACAGGGTGACGCCGTTGGTGGTCACCCGGGTGCGGTTCTCGAAGAAGCGCAGGGGCACGAGCGGGTTGGCCGCGCGCGACTCGACGACCGCGAACAGGACGAGCAGGGCCACGCCGCCGGCGAGCGAGCCCACGACCGAGGCGGAGCCCCACGGGACCTCGCCCGCGCGCAGGAAGCCGTAGACGATGAGCGACAGCCCACCGGTGGCCGTGAGCGCGCCGACGACGTCGGGCCGCTGGCGCACCGCGTCGACCGCCCGCACGGCGCGGCTCTCGTCGGCGAGCCGGGGCAGGATCAGCACGGCGAACAACGCGACCGGCACGTTCACGTAGAAGATCAGCCGCCAGGTGCCGTGCCCGATGTTGGTCAGCGCGCCGGAGATGATCGTGCCGCTGGTGCCGCCGAGGCCGGCGATGCCGCCCCACACGCCGAGCGCCTTCGTGCGCTCCTTGGGGTCGGGGAACAGCAGCGCGACGAGCCCGAGCGCGGCCGGTGCGGCGAGCGCCTCGCCGAGGCCCTGCAGGAACCGGCTGGCGACGAGCATCCCGTTGCTGACCGACGCACCGGCGAGGGCCGACGCCGCACCGAACAGCGCGGTGCCGATGAGGAACAGCCGCCGCCGGCCGACGAGGTCGGACAGCCGGCCGCCGAGCAGCAGGAACCCGCCCGCCATGAGCACGTAGCCGTCGACGACCCACGCGAGGCCCGCCGGGCTGAAGTGCAGGTCCTCCTTGATGCGCGGCAGCGCGACGTTCACCACCGTGACGTCGAGGACCAGCATGAACTGCACCAGGGCGAGGACCGTGAGGGCCTTCCAGCGCCGGGGGTCGGGTTCGGTCATGGTGGGCAGCGAAGAAGCGGGCTCGGACACGCCCACAGCCAACCTTCAGTTGCTTGAGGTTGTCAACGGTTTATGCTTGCAGTGACAAGCACGAGGTGAGGAGCGCCGTGACCATGCTCGAGGGCGAGCTCGCCCACCTGCTCATGGCGCTCATGGACCGCCAGAAGACGAACTTCATGCGCGTGGTGGCGCTGCACGACCTCTCGCCGCCCCAGTTCCAGGCGCTGCGCCGGCTGCACCTCGAGGGCTCGATGCCCATGAGCGACCTGGCCGAGCGGATGGCCTGCGACGCGAGCAACGTCACCGGCATCTCCGACCGGCTCGAGGCGCGCGGGCTGGTCAGCCGGCAGCCGCACCCGCACGACCGCCGGGTGAAGACGCTCGTGCTCACCCCCGAGGGCGAGAAGGTCGCGCAGGCCGTGTTCGCCGACCTCGTGGCGCACGGCTGGGCGCAGGACCTCGAGCCCGACGAGCGCATCCTCATGCGCGACCTGCTGCGCAAGGTCGTCGGCACCGACCACCCGTACGCCGACCCCATCGTCCAGCAGGGCGGCTAGCCCCGCCGACATCGGACATGTGGCAGATCAGAGGGCTTCGGATCCGCCACAACGCCGATGTCGACCGGTCAGGGGAGCAGGGCGACCGCCACGTGCAGGTCCGCGACGAACGCGGCGTAGGCGGCGTCGCGCTCCGCGTCGGGCGTGCGCAGGATCGCGCTCGGGTGGATCGTGCCCACGAGCTTCGCGCCGGAGCCGCTCGGTCCCTCGTACACCCGCCCGCGGTCGCGGGTGACGCGGTAGTCCGACGGCAGCAGCGCCTTCGCCGCCGTCGCCCCGAGCACGGTGATGACCGCCGGGCGGATCGCGTTCAGCTCGGCCGCCAACCACGGGCGGCACGCCGTGATGTGCACGACCTCGGGCGTCTTGTGGATGCGCCGCTTCCCGTCGCCACCGCGTTCACTGGGTCTGATCTCGAACCGGAAGTGCTTCACCGCGTTGGTGATGTACACCTGCTCGCGCACGAGACCGACCTCGTCGAGCGCGCGATCGAGCACCCGCCCGGCCGGGCCGACGAACGGACGCCCGCGCCGGTCCTCGACGTCGCCCGGCTGCTCGCCGACCAGGACCAGCTTCGAGGTGATGTTGCCCTCGCCGAACACGGTGCCGGTGGTGCCCTCCCACAGCTCGCAGCCGCGGCACGCGCGTGCCGCCTGCGCGAGCTCGGGCGGAGCGGCGCCGGGCGGCACCCACTGCTGCGCGCCCGGACGTTCGACTGCGTGGGACGACATCGTCAGCCCTTCATCGCCTGGTACCGCTCGAGCGCATCCTGCCGCTCCTCGGCGTGGTCGACGATCGGCTCGGGGTAGCCCGGCGGCACACCGCCGGGCAGCGTCCATGGCTCGTGCACGGACGCGCCCGCGACCGCGCGCAGCTCCGGCACGTAGCGGCGCACGTAGTCGCCGTCCTGGTCGAACTTGCGGCCCTGCCCCACCGGGTTGAAGACCCGGAAGAACGGCGACGCGTCGGTGCCGCTGCCAGCCGTCCACTGCCAGCCGTGCTGGTTGCTCGCGAGGTCGCCGTCGACCAGGTGCTGCATGAAGTGCCGCGCGCCGCGCCGCCAGTCGACGTGCAGGTCCTTCACGAGGAACGACGCGACGAGCATGCGCGCGCGGTTGTGCATCCACCCCTCGGCGAGCAGCTGGCGCATCGCCGCGTCGATGACCGGGTAGCCGGTGCGGCCGGCCGCCCACGCGGCGAAGCGCGCGTCCGCGTCGCGGCCGGTGTCCCAGCGCATCGCGTCGTAGCTGTCGTTCCAGTTGGAGCGGGCCGACGACGGCGCGTGCCAGAGCACGTCGGCGTAGAACTCGCGCCAGCACAGCTCGTTGCGGTAGGTGTGCGCGCCCTGACCGGACGGCAGGTCGGCGAGCAGCGTGCGCGGGTGCACGAGCCCCCACTTGAGGTAGGGCGACATCCGTGACGTGCGGTCGCCGGCGAGGTCGTTGCGCAACGTGGCGTAGTGCTGCACCCCGCCGTCGGAGCTGTCGAGGAACTGCTTCCACCGCTTCTTCGCCGCGGCCTCGGTCGCGGCGGGGAGCGCCGCATCGGGGTCGACCTCGGGCACTGCGTGGGTGCGGCCGTCGAAGGACGCCCACGACACCGAGCGCGGCGTCGTCGCCGGTGCGCGCCAGCCGTGCGCGATCCAGCGCTTGGAGAACGGCGTGAAGACCTTGAACGGCGTGCCGTCGTCCTTCGTCACGCGTCCCGGGGCCACCGCGTACGGCGACCCGGTCCGCACGAACGGGACGTCGACCGTCTCGAGCGCCTTCGCGATGCGTTCGTCGCGCTGCGCGCCGTACGGCCCGTAGTCGGCCGACACGTGCACGCCGGTCGCCTGCACCGCACGCGCGACCCGTGGCACCTCCGTCACCGGATCGCCGTGCACCACCACGAGCCGGCCGTTCATCCGCTCGGACAGGTCGCGCAATGCGGCCGCAAGGAACGCGCGCCGGTTCGGCCCGCTCGGCCCCCACAGCGCGTCGTCCAGGACGAACAGGCCGAGCACCTCGTCGGCCTCGCCGCGGGCGGCGAGCAGCGCCGGGTGATCGCCCAGGCGGAGGTCCCGGCGGAACCAGATCACTGACGTCCGTGTCACACTCGACCCTTCGAGGGAGAGGGCCGAGGGGGTTCATCCATGGACGTTCGTTCGATCGAGGATCGGGCGCCGATCGTCGAGCACAACGGCACCGTGCCGGTCTGGTACTTCGTCGAGCCGCAGGAGATGAAGGACATCACCAAGGGCGGCTTCCTCGAGCTCGTCAGCGAGTTTGAGGTGGCGGGCGGCGGGCTGGTGGACCCGCACAGCCACCCCACGCACGAGTTCTACTACGTGACGTCCGGCAAGGGGATCATGGACATCGCGGGGGAGGAGCGCGAGATCAAGCAGGGCGACCTCGTGCACATCCCGCCGGACACGATCCACTCGCTGCGGCCGGTGAGCGACAACGCCGCCATCCACTGCTTCTGCTTCGCCGTCGGCGTCAAGGGCGCCGGGCCCGTCAACTACACCGAGCACTGAAGGGCGCCTCGACGATGTCCATGGATGTGCGCTCCATCGAGCAGGTCACCCCGGTCATCGAGCACAACGGCACCGTGCCCGTGTGGTGGCTGGTCAACCCGCAGGAGATGCGCGAGATCACCGAGGGCGGGCACCTCGAGCTCGTGAACGAGTTCTCGGTGGAGGGCGGCTCCGCGGTCTACCCGCACACGCACCCGACCCACGAGTTCTACTACGTGACCTCCGGCCGCGGGCACATGACCGTGGGCGAGGACACCCGCGAGATCAGCCAGGGCGACCTGGTCTACATCCCGCCGGACGTCGTCCACACGCTGCGCCCGGTGAGCGACCACGCGCCCATCCACTGCTTCTGCTTCGCCTTCGCGACGCCCGACGCCGGGGACATCGACTACACGACCCATTGACGGGGCAACCACTAGAGCCTCGGCACCCTCAGGGTCACCTCATGGCACCAGGTGCCACTGGTCAATGTGAACCTTTCCGGCCAGCCTGGTCAAGAGCACCCCGGGGGCTCGCCGATGATGGTCAGGTGCGCCCTCTCGGACGGACCCTGACCCTGCTCGGCCTGGTGACCTCACTGGGCCTGACCCCCGTCGCGGCCGCCCTGACGCCGGCGACGGCCGCGCCCGCCGCCAAGGCGAAGCCGAAGGCGCGGACCGTCAGCTGGCACTCCGGCGTCTTCGTCGGCGGCAACACCACGACCGGGGGCGTGCGCGCCTTCGCCTCGTGGCGCGGCCGCAAGGTCGACGTCGCCACCATCTACGCCAAGCGCGGCAGCTGGAACGACATCGCCCACGACACGTGGACGTTCCGCGCGTTCGACGGCTTCCCCGGCCGCCTCGCGATCTCGCTGCCGCTGGTGCCCGACGACGGCTCGAGCTCGCTCGCCGACGTCGCCGCGGGCAAGGCCGACCGCTACTTCCGCAGCTTCGCGCAGAACCTCGTCGCCTACCACCGCGGCGGCTCGATCATCCGGCTCGGCTGGGAGTTCGACGGCGACTGGATGAAGTGGGCCGCGTGGGACCCGACGGCGTACAAGGCGGCGTTCCGCCGCGTCGTCGGCGTGATCCGCAGCGTCGCCCCCGGTGTGTCCATCGACTGGTGCGGCAACCTCGGCGGCAGCCACACCGGCCACCCCGACTTCACCGAGCTCTACCCGGGTGACGACGTCGTCGACATCGTCGGCGTCGACGCCTACGACCGGCAGTGGTTCCCGGTGAAGGACGAGGCGAGCTGGAAGCACTACCGGACGATGTCCTACGGCCTGGACGCCTGGCCGGCCTTCGCCAAGGCGCACCACAAGAAGGTGTCGGTGCCGGAGTGGGGCCTGTACCCGTCGGAGACCGGCGACGCCGCCTTCTACATCGCCAAGATGCACACGTGGTTCAAGAACCACGCGTCGATCCTCGCCTACGAGTCCTACTTCAACGAGCCGCAGTCCTACATCCACAACAGCCTCGTCGGACCGGACCAGAACCCCCAGGCCAGCCGCACCTACGCCTCGCTCTGGTAGGCGCTGGAGGGCGCGCGCTAGATCGGTAGGGCCGCGCGCTCCACGAGGGCGCGCACGCCGGGGGTGAGGTCCTCGAGCCGCACCAGCGCGACGCGCGCCCCGAGCAGACCGGTCAGCGCCCGCTCGACGGCCGCGCGGGTGTGGGGCCCGGCGTCGGGTGGCAGGTCGACGAGCACGTCGAGCTGACCGACCTCACCGAGCAGCACCCGGACGTCGGTGCCGCCGAAGCGGCCGACGGTGTCGAGGACGGCGCCCCGCCGCCGGCGCAGGGCGTCCAGCTGGTCCTCCTCCTCCCGGAAGCCGGCGGGGCCGAGCGGCACGACGTCGACGAACATCCGGAACCCGGCCGCCGCGCACAGGTGGGCGAGCATCGGGAACGCGGGCTGGCGCCGGCTGCTCTCGTAGGCGCTCACCACGCTCTGCGTGATCCCCGCCCGGGCTCCGAGCTCGGCCTGGGTGAGGCCCGCCCGGGTGCGGGCGGTGCGGACGAGCTCGGCGCTGCGGGTCGCGGGCCCCATGGCCGCTCAGATTAGAGCGGATCGTCACTGCCGGGAAGATCAACAACGGCCCAAGCCGCCACTTCGTGTGACTCAAGTGACTGAAGTTACTGAAGTGATGAACGGGCCATGGCCTGTGTGGCCGGGAACACCCGTCGTTCGGGCGATCTAGGGCATCCCGCCGACACGTTCCGTGACAAGCGAACGACAAGGTCACGGAGAGTAGCAATGACGCTGGCAGCCCGGATCGGCAAGGCAGTCGCCGCCACCCTCACCACCACCGTCGTCGCCGGGGCCCTCCTCGCCGGCACCGCGGGCGCCGCGACCGCCGCCCCCAAGGTCTGCCACACCAACACCGTCCACGTCACCAAGGTCGTGAAGGTCCACGGCCACACAGTCCGCCGCCCGGCCACGAAGAAGGTGCGCGTCTGCGCAGCGCAGCACCACAGCACCCCCGCCGCGACCTCCCCCGGCTCGGCGGTTCCCACGAACGCCCACTGGGCGTCAGGTGCGTGGCCGGGCGGCTCCATCGACGCGACCGCCGCCGGCGCCTTCGCGAGCTACCGGGGCCGCGCCCTCGACGTCGCCACCGTCTTCCAGGTCCGCGACAGCTGGGACACCATCGCCAACAGCACCTGGGCCGAAGACGCGTACAAGGGCTTCCCCGGCAAGCTCGTCATCGGCCTCCCGCTCCTCCCCGAGAACGACCAGGACGGATCGGCCGGCACGCTCGCCGACGTCGCCGCCGGCGCGCACGACGCGGACTTCGCCTCCTTCGCCCGCAACCTGCTCGCCGAGGGGCGCGGCGACTCGGTCATCCGTGTCGGCTGGGAGTTCGACGGCGACTGGATGAAGTGGGCCGCCACGGACGCCACCACGTTCAAGGCCGCGTTCCGTCGCGTCGTCGGCGTCATCCGCGGCATCGCGCCGAACGTCAAGATCGACTGGAACGGCGACCTCGGCGGCAGCCACAACGGCAACGACGACTTCACGCAGCTCTACCCCGGCGACGACGTCGTCGACTACGTGGGTGTCGACGCCTACGACCGCCAGTGGTTCCCGGTGACCGACGCGGCCAGCTGGAACCGCTACCTCAACATGAGCTACGGCCTGACCGCGTGGAAGAAGTTCGCGATCGCGCACGGCAAGCTGCTCTCGCTGCCCGAGTGGGGCCTCTACGGCACCGAGACCGGCGACAGCGCCTTCTACATCCACAAGATGCACGACTTCTTCGCGACGAACGCGAACGTCCTCGCCTACGAGTCCTACTTCAACGAGTCGCAGTCCTACATCCAGAGCAGCATCTCGGGCCCGGTGCAGAACCCCCAGGCGTCGGCCACCTACCGCGCCCTGTGGTCCGCGGAGGGCTGAGGTGCGAGTCCTGAACAAGCCCCCGCGTTCAGGGCTCGCCGCCGGCGGCCCTCTCGGCCAGAGGGGCAGGGTGACCGAACAGGAAGCCCTGCCCCTCTGCGCATCCCAGGGCGCGCAGAGCGGTGAGCTGATCCTCGGTCTCGATGCCCTCCGCCACCGTCGTGATGCCGAGCTCACCGCACAGCTGGATGAGGCTGCGCACGATGGCGGTCGTGCCCTTCTCGATGCCGATGGGCGCGACGAAGCTGCGGTCGATCTTCACGACACCGACGGGCAGGTCACGCAGCAGCGTGAGGCTGGAGAATCCGGTGCCGAAGTCGTCCAGCGCGATGCAGACGCCCATGTCGGCGATCTCGTTGATCTCCTTGACCACCGTCGGCGTCGCCTCGACGAGCGCGGTCTCGGTGATCTCGAGGTGCAGCAGCGCCGGCTCGAGACCGGACACGTCGAGCGCGTGCTCGACCGCCGGCACCAGCTCGCCGCGACCGAGCTGGCTGCCCGACGCGTTCACCGCCACCCACCGCGACCAGCCGTCGGTGAGACGGGCGTCAGTTGCTGCGCGACAGGAGGTCTCGAGCATCCAGTCGCCGACCCGCGCGATCAGCGCCGTCTGCTCGGCGAGCGGCAGGAACGCCGCCGGGTTGAGCAGCCCGAGCTCCGGGTGCTGCCACCGCACGAGCGCCTCGTAGCCGACGGCGGACAGGTCGGCCATGCGCACGATGGGCTGGTAGTGCGCGACCAGACCTTCACCGCTCTGCAGCGCGCGGCGCAGCGCGTGCTCCAGCGCGAGGTCGTCGAGCGTCGCCGGCTTGTCCTGCGCGGGGTCGTACACCTCCACACGGCCACGGCCGTCGCGCTTCGCGCGGTAGAGCGCCTGGTCCGCGTCGCGCAGCACCTCGTCGGGGTGGACGTGGCGAGGCGCGGAGATGGTTGCGCCGATGCTGACGTTCGTCGTGTGCGCGAAGCCGCGCACCAGCAACGGCTCCTCGAGCGCGCGCTGCAGCCGTTCGCCGATGTCGCGCAGCGCAGCGGAGTCGTGCGCCCGCGGTGCGAGCACGAGGAACTGGTCGCCGGACTCGCGGGCGAGCACCGCGTCAGCGGGCAGCTGCGCCCGCAGGCGGCGCATGACCGCCCGCAGCAGCTCGTCGCCCGCGTCGCGGCCCAGGCTGTCGTTCACCGCCTTGAAGCGGTCGAGGTCGAGCGACAGCACGCCGATGGGCTTCTGCTCGGCGACCGGCTCGGCGAGCAGGCTCTCGATCATCGCGCGGTTGGGCAGGCCGGTGAGCGTGTCGTGCGTCGCGCGGAAGGCGAGCTCGTCCTCCGCGCTCTTGCGCCCGCGGATGTCCTCGATGATGCCGATGTAGTAGCGCGGCGACCCGTCGTCCTCGCGGGCGACCGACAGGTGCAGGCGCACCCAGATGGGCTTGCCGGTGATGCGGTGGACGTACCGCTTCTCCTGCACGGCGTGGTCGGACTCGCCGGACCGCAGCACGCGGTACATCTCCTCGCTGGCGTCCTTGTCGTCGGCGTGCGTGACGACGTCGAACGTGCCCCGCTCGAGGTCGGTGCGGACGGCCCCGATCATCGCGAGCGCGGCGTCGTTCGCCTCGACGATGACGCCGTCGGCCCGCATGAGCATGAAGCCCAGGTCACTGATCTGGACCGCGAGGTTCCACCGCTCCTCGGAGGCCCGGAGGTCCTCGACGAGGCCGCGCTGGTCGGTGATGTTGACGAGCTGCACGAGCACGTGGCGCACGACGCCGTCACGTTCGGGTACGGCTGCCGCATGGCCGATGACCCAGAGCTCGTGGCCGTCGCGGTGACGCACCCGCGCCTCGCGCCGGTAGCCGGGGATCTCGCCGCGGACCGTGCGGGTCCAGTCCTCCGAGACGTCGGTGCCCTCGTCGGGGTTGGTGTAGCCGAGGAACGGCAGGTGGCGGAGCTCCTCGCGCGTGTAGCCGAGCAGGGCGGACATGGCGGCGTTGGTCCAGACCACGGCGCCGTCAGCAGCGCCGACGACGGCGAGCGGGACCGGCGTCGGGTCGAGCAGGGCGCGCCACTTGACGTCGGCATCGAGCGGATCCGCGGCGCCGATGAACGCCGGGATCTTGCGGTGCTCGTCTCCGGCCACCCCCAGCCCCCTTCCGCACCGAGTTTGACACCGCACGACTCGGCTCGGCACGGGAACCCCTTGATCCTCCGCTCGGGCAGTGCGCGGCGGGGTGGCGCGCCGGCGCCGGGAGCTCGCGAGCGGGCCAGTCGAGCGGCGCCGGGAGCTCGCGAGCGGGCCAGTCGAGCAACGCCCCGCGGCGCGCGGGAGCCCGGCCTACAGTGGCGTGAGCGGCCGGCCAGCCGCCCCCGGACCCGGCGGCGCGAGGGGTCTTCATGAGCGAGAGCGGCGACCCGTCGGTCACCTCGGCTCTCGAGGATGCCCAGCTGGCCCTGCTCGCGGTCGGCCCCGACCTCGACGAGCTCGGCGCGGCGGTCGTCGAGCACGCGCGCGGCCTCACGCGCTGCAAGTGGGCCGCCATCACCGAGCGCCGCAGCGGCCGCTGGGTGGTCAGCGCGAGCACGCACAGCTCGGACCGGCCGTGGCAGCGGATCCTGCCGCCGCTGCCCATGCCGAGCCGGCCGCTGCTGGTGCGGGACGCGCAGCGCGGCGACGACCCGTTCGCCGACCTGGCGAGCGCGCTCGGGGCTCGCGCGTTCGTGCTGGCGCCGATCCACGTGTGGCGGGGCGGCCCGGCGATGCTCGCGGTCGTGACCGACGTCCCGGGCGCGCTCTCCGAGGACGACTTCACCACCACGTGCGCGCTGGCGCTGACCGCGGCGACCGTTGCCCGCCGCACGATGGACGATGCCGGTTCCGAGCAGCACCGCACGAGCGAGTCGCTCGCGTGGCACCAGCGCACGCTCGAGAGCATCGCGCTCGGGGCTCCGCTCGACGACACGCTCGAGCTGCTGTGCCGCGAGGTCGAGAAGCGCTACGAAGGCGCGCACTGCTCGGTGATGCTCGCGTCCGAGGACCGCACATCGCTGCGCACGGTCGCCGGGCCCACGCTGCCGACGGCACTCATCGAGGCGCTCGACGGGCTGCCCATCGCCGACGGTGTCGGCGCGTGCGGCACCGCGGCCTTCCGCAAGCACCCGATCGTCGTGGAGGACATCCGAACCGATCTGCGGACGCAGGCGTTCATCGAGCTCGGCCGGCAGGTGGGCATCAACGCGGTGTGGTCGCTCCCGCTCCTCGACGGCAACGACGAGGTGCTGGGAACCTTCGCGCTGTACCGCGAGAAGGCGCACCGGCCCGACGCCGAGGAGGTCGCGGGCGTCGCCTCGATGGGCTCGCTCGTGGCGCTCGCCGTCGAGCGGCACGCGTCGCAGCAGGCGCTGACCAACGCGGCCGAGCGCGACGCGCTCACCGGTCTGATCAACCGTGCGCGCTTCCACCGCCAGCTCGCGCAGGCGATCTCCCGCTGCCGCGCGATGCACCAGCCGTGTGCGGTGCTGTTCCTCGACCTCGACGGGTTCAAGTTCGTCAACGACAGCCTCGGCCACGAGATCGGCGACCGCTTGCTCGTCGAGGTCGCCCGCCGGCTGGAGCGCGCGCTGCCGCCCGGCGTGGTGCTCGGCCGCTTCGGGGGTGACGAGTTCACGGTGCTGCTCGAGGGCGCCACGCAGCGGCGCATCGACGACGTGGCCGACCGCGTGACCACGGCGTTCCGTGAGCCGTTCGAGATCGAGGGCGGCGAGTTCGTCCTCACCACGGCCATCGGCATCGCGGTGTCCGGCAGTGGCGAGCAGGACCCGAGCGAGCTCGTGCGCGATGCCGACATCGCGATGTACGCCGCGAAGGAGGGTGGCCGCGGCCGGCGGGCCATGTTCGACCTGGTCCTGCGCGAGCGGTCGGTGCGTCGGCTCAACCTCGAGCTCGACCTGCGCCGCGCCGTGCGGGAGCGGGCGACCGAGGTGATCTACCAGCCCGTCGTCTCGCTCGCCGAGCGGCGGTGGTGCGGCGCCGAGGCGCTGTCGCGGTGGATGCACCCGGAGCGCGGCGTCATCTCACCGGCGCTGTTCATCCCGGTGGCCGAGGAGACCGGCATGGTCGGGCAGCTCGGGGCTCACGTCGTCGCGACCGCCCTGTCGACGTCGCGCCGGTGGACCGGCTCGGGCGGCCGTCTGCCGGTCGCGGTGAACGTGTCGCCACGGCAGCTCGCGGACCCCGGCTTCGTCGACGAGGTCCTCGGCCTGATCTCGCACGCTGGCGCGCACCCGCAGGACCTCCAGCTCGAGGTGACCGAGTCCGGCGTCATGGACAACCCGCGGCTGGCCGAGCGCATGTTGCGCGAGCTGTCCGACGCCGGGGTGCAGACCGTCATCGACGACTTCGGCACCGGCTTCTCCTCCATCGCCCGCCTGCAGAGCCTGCCGGTGAGCGGCGTGAAGATCGACAAGACCTTCGTCGACCGGCTCGGCGAGGGCCCCGCCGCCGTCAAGGTGGTCGCCGCGGTCATCGACCTCGCGCACGCCCTCGGCCTCACCACGACGGCCGAGGGGGTGGAGGACGCCGAGCAGCTGCACGTCCTCACCGACATCGGCTGCGACCAGGCACAGGGGTTCCTGCTCGCCACCCCGCTCGACGCCGACGGCGTCACCGAGACCCTGTCCGGCGACATACCGCTCGTGGTCGCCGCCTCCTTCTGACCGACGCCGTCCGCTGACGCGGACGAGCGCCGAAGGGCGGCTGGCCGGGTTGGTGCGGGGTCCGGTCGGCGGTTCGCTGCGGGTAGGTCGTCGTCGGCGGAGGTAGATCGCCGCTGGTAGCGACCTGCGGCGGGCAGGTCGCCGTCGGCGGAGGTAGATCGCCGCTGGCCGCGACCTGCGGCGGGTAGGTCGCCGTCGGCGGCTGACCGGCGCCGTCCGCTGACGCGGACGAGCGTCGAAGGGCGGCTGGCCGGGTGGGTGCGGGGTCCGGCCGGCGGTTCGCTGCGGGTCGGTCGTCGTCGGCGGAGGTAGATCGCCGCTGGCCGCGACCTGCGGCGGGTAGGTCGCCCTCAGCGGAGGTAGATCGCTGCTGGCCGCGACCTGGGGCGGGTCGGTCGCCGTCGGCGGAGGTAGATCGCCGCTGGTAGCGACCTGTGGCGGGTCGGTCGTCGTCGGCGGCGACCGCTCGGCGAACCCCGCGCCCGCCTCGTCAGCCTGCCTTTGGGCGCTCGTCCGCGTCAGCGGACGGCGTCAGTCGGGCGGCGCCCGGCGGCGGCGACGAGGGCCGCGGTCACGACGAGGACGCCCGTGGCGACGGCGAGGGCGAGGCGGAGGCCGGAGACGAAGGCGTTCTCGGCGGCGATCTTCGCGGTGTCGACGATCGGCTTGAACAGGGGCGAGTCGAGCACCGGGTCGGGCTTGCCCCCGCCGCCGTGCGTGAGGGCGGTGAACACGCGGTCGCGGAAGCCGGCGAGGCCGACCTTGCGGAGGTTCGCGGTGAGCGCGCCGTCGAGCCGGCCGATGGTCACCGCGCCCAGCGCGGCGACGGCGAGCAGCCCGCCGACCTGGCGGGCTTCGTTGACGACCGCGGCGCCGAGGCCGGCCCGCTGCGCCCCGACCCCGCGCAGCACGGCGGCGGTCGCCGGCGCGAGGGTCAGACCTAGGCCCGCGCCGACGACGACCAGCGCGGGACCGACGACGTCGGCCTTCGGGTGGAGCCCGAGCACGAGCTGCGCGATGCCGAGGCCGACCGCGCCGAGCAGCAGCCCGCTGACGAGCGGCGGCGTCGTACCTCGGTGCGCCGCCCACCGCCCGGACAGGTAGGCCGCGCCGACCATCGCGAGCGTCATCGGCAGGTACGCGCCCGCCGTCGCCGCGGCCGACTGCTTGCCGACGGTCTGCAGGTCGAGCGTCACGAAGAAGAAGACGGCGTACACCGCGAAGCTCGCGGAGAGCGCGCCGATGAGCCCGGCG
>DASZYF010000049.1:0-41310 GCA_035545535.1 Mycobacteriales bacterium
GCCGGCGTTCCCTTACGACTTCGCTCCCATCACCGTCGAAGGGGCCGCATTCCAGGCCGAGGGGTGCCTTCGAGTACCGCGTGCGGTGCTTCAAGCCCTTCCGCTGGCTCCGGCGGCCCGAGGCGCGTGGGTCGGCTGGGAATCGGAACGACGCGACACAAGCGACGTCATGGAGATCGTCATCGGCGCGCCAGAGAACGGCTCCTTTCCGGAGCACGTGCTCGTCGCACAGGTCGTTTTCGATCTTGCTCAGCCTCCAGTCGATGCCTTCGCCGCCGCCGCCACCCGTGTACTCGAGCCGTTGATTGGCGAGCTGCGCCACGGGCTCGCATCGCTCGTGAGCGACCTCCCGGCCCGAGTCGAGCTTGCGGCTGAGGTCGACCGGCTCCAGGCCGCACTCCGGTCATCGGCGTCCGAGCCGTCACGGCTCCGTCGTCTCGTGCGCGGATCGCTCGCGGCGATCGGAACGATCGTGCTGGGCATCCTCGCCGCCCGGGTCGACGACGCGATCCCGTGGGACCTGCTGTGGCACGGCGTACAGGAAGCCGGGCACCGGCTCGGTCTGTGACCGTCAGTCCCCAGCCCGTGAAGTGAGTTCCTTCCGCTGCCACTCAGTGCCACGACGCCGTGCGTCACCACGCTCAGACAACGCCGGTTTCTGGAACCAGTCTGGAATGGAGATCAAATAGGTCAGGGCCTGGACCCCGGTTCGCACCGGAATCCAGGCCCTGACCTGCGCTTTCGCGTTGTAGCGGGGACAGGATTTGAACCTGTGACCTCTGGGTTATGAGCCCAGCGAGCTACCGAGCTGCTCCACCCCGCGTCGGTAGTCATCAGCATACAACGCCCGTCCGGGCACCCGCCGGGAGTTGCCCGCGCCCTACCCGGAGGGCTTGGCGGTCGGGGACGGCTTGGCGCTCTTGGACGCGAGCTCGGCCAGCAGCTGGTCGAGCTTCTGGTTGATCTCGGACTGCTGCTGGAGCAGCTGCTGGAGCTGCTGCTCGACGGTTCCGCTGGCCGGCGTGGTGGACGGCGCGGATGCGGTGGGCGTCGGCGTCACGCTGGGCGACGCCCCGGGTGACGGCGTGCCGGTCGGCGGTGTCTGGGAGACGATCTGGCTCACGCCGGTGCTCGTGCCGTTCAGCGCGTCGGACAGAGCTGTCTTGTAGTCCGGGGCGAAGCCGACCTGCGTGCCGCCGCCGTAGCTCACGAGGATGTACTTGAGCGACGGGATCTGCGCACCGGAGCCGGTGACGTAGATCGGCTCGACCCACAGCAGCTGACCACCGACGGGCAGTGCGAGCAGGTTGCCGTCGGTGACCGTCGAGCCGGCGCTGGAGAGCAGCGTGCGCTGCTGGCTGAACGCCGGGAAGCTGTTGAAGTTGCTCTGCACCTGGCCGGGACCGTTGGGTTCGTCGGTCAGCTCGAGCAGGGTGATGTGGCCGTACTCGGACTGCGTGTCGAGGCCGGGCGCGGTGCCGGAGGCGATCGACATGTAGGCCGTGGCGTTCGGTCTCTGCAGCGCGGTGAGCGTCGAGGTCAGGTTGAACTGCGTGCTCGCCTGACCGGGCACCTGCGACAGCACGTAGTACGGCGGCAGCGGCGGACCGTTCTGGCCGACGCTCGGGTCCGACGGCACGGACCAGAACTGGTTCTGCTGGTAGAAGGTCTGCGGGTCCGTCACGTAGTAGCGCGTGAGCAGGTCGCGCTGGACCTTGAACAGGTCCTCCGGGTACCGGAAGTGCTGCATGAGCTCGGTGGGGATCTGGTCCTTCGGCTTCACCGTGCCGGGGAAGACCGACTCCCACGCCTTCAGCACGGCGTCGGTGTCGTCCCAGGCGTAGAGCGTGACGGTGCCGTCGCCGGCGTCGACCGTCGCCTTGACCGAGTTGCGGATGTAGTTGACCTGCCCGCTCTGCGCGCGGCCGGTCGTGTCCGTCGTCGCGCTGGCCAGGCTGGTGCGCGCGGAGTAGGGGTAGGCGTCCGACGTGGTGTAGCCGTCGAGGATGTAGACGAGCCGGCCGCCGACGACGGCGGGGTAGGGGTCGTTGTCGACCGTCAGCCACGGCGCGACCTTCTGCACGCGGGTGCGCGGATCGCGGTAGTAGAGGATCTTCGACTGGCTCGTGAGCGCGCTCGACAGCAGCAGGTTCGTGTCCTTGAACTTGAGCGCGAAGATGGTCTTGCGGAAGAACGAGCCGATGCCGACGCCGCCCTTGCCGTCGTAGGAGTTCTTCTGCGACGGGTCCGGGCCGTCGACCTCGGACTGCTTGGTGTGCACCACCGAGTAGGTGGGCGACTTCTCGCCGAAGTAGACACGGCTCTGCACGTCGGTCGAGCCACCGACGTCGGAGTCGAAGACCGGACGGCCGACGCTGTCGACCTGGTTGGTCGGCGCGGCGACGAAGCCCTGCCCGTGCGTGTAGACGAGGTGGGTGTTGATCCAGTTGCGCTGGCTCGAGTCGAGGCCGCCGATGTTCACGTCGCGCGCGCCGACGACGTACTCCTGGGTCTGCGACCCGTTCGTGTAGCGGTCGACGTCGAGGTCCTGCGCGAAGCCGTAGTAGTTCTTCAGCTGCTGCAGGCCTTCGAACGCGGAGCCGACCACGTTCGGGTCGAGCAGCCGCGCGTTGGGGACGGTTCCGGTGTCCTTGGTGACCTGGCTGACCTGCGGGTTGTTCGTCGGGTAGCCCGCGATCGTGA
This sequence comes from Mycobacteriales bacterium, assembly GCA_035545535.1. Lineage (GTDB taxonomy): Bacteria > Actinomycetota > Actinomycetes > Mycobacteriales > CAJCIY01 > DASZYF01. The sequence continues at coordinate 2,704 of DASZYF010000049.1, forward strand.
CGTCGCCCTTGTCGCCTTGGGTGATCTTGTAGGCGTCCTGCGTCGCCGTGATGTTGCGGCTGATGTAGGGGGCTTCCTTCTGCGCCTCGTTCGGCTTGACGCTGAAGTGCTGGTAGATCGCCGGGACGATGCCGCCGATGACGACGGACGCGAACAGCAGCAGGCCGACGCTGATGGCGGGCAGCGTCCAGCCGCGCAGCCGCGCGTTGACGAAGAACAGCACCGCGCAGAGCACGGACACGACGAGCAGGATGAGCTTCGCCGGCAGCACGACGTGGATGTCGGTGTAGCTGGCGCCGGTGTCGACGAAGCCGCGGTGGGAGAAGTTCAGCCCGTAGCGGTCGAGGTAGTACGCCCAGGCCTTGAGCAGCAGGAGCAGGCCCAGCAGCACCGACAGGTGCGCCTTGGCGGCCGGGACGGCCTTGTCCCCCGGCGTCTGCAGGCGGATGCCGCCGAACAGGTAGTGCACGACGGCCGCGACGATGGTCGAGAGCAGCACGGCCTGGAACAGCAGCCCGAGCACGAAGCGGCGGAACGGGTAGATGAACGCGTAGTAGCCCACGTCGCGGTTGAACTGCGGGTCCTTCGCGCCGAAGGACGTCGCGTGCCGCCACAGCTGCCAGGTCTGCCAGTGGTGCGACGCGGAGATGCCGGCGATGATGCCGACGAGCCCGGTGAACGCGATGAGGATCGGCACCAGGTAGGGCTGGACGACGACGCGGTAGCGGTCGAGGTTCTGCTGCTCGAGGCTCACCGGGCGGAACGGCGGGCGCAGGCGGTAGGCCAGCACCGCGTTCACGCCGGTGGTGATGGCGAGCAGCGACCCGCCGATGAAGAACAGCAGGATCTTCGTGCGGATGATCGTCGAGTAGACCGAGGAGTAGTGCACTTCCCGGTAGAAGAGGAAGTTGACGTAGAGCGTCACTCCCGCCGTGGCGAGCACGATGATGATGACGATCGCGATGACGATCGGCGCCGCGACCTTGGGGCGCAGCACGGCAGGCGGGCGGAAGGCCACGTGTTCTCCTTACGCCTCCGGGCGTGGGGGAAGAGCGTCCCACGCCCTTTGGCTCACGCGATCAACCTACGTCAGGAGCGGGCGGCGGACCGGCGCGGGCCGGGAACCCGGCGCCGGGCCCCGGCCGCGGGCAGCACCACGCTGAACGTCGAGCCCCGGCCCGGGGTGCTCTCGACCTCGAGCCGGGCACCCAGCACGTCCACGAGCCGGCGCGCGAACGCGAGGCCGAGGCCGAGGCCGTCCCGGGCCCGGGTGGCCGAGCCGTCGGCCTGGATGAAGTCGCTGAACAGCTCGGCCCGCGCGTCGTCGTCTATGCCGACACCCTTGTCGCTGACCGAGAGGACCAGCTCCCCCGCTCGCGTCCCCTGGGCGGCCGAGATGGTGACGGCGGTGCCGGGCTCGCTGAACTTGAGCGCGTTGTCGACGAGCTCGTCGACGACCTTGGCGAGCAGGATCGGGTCGACGCGGGCGTTCCCGAGACCCGCCGCGACGCGGCGGCGCAGGTCGGCGCCGCGGCCCGCGGCCCGGGCCCGCCACGCCGTCAGCCGCGCGTCGACGAACGACCCGAGCGCGACGTCCTGCAGGTCGGCCGTGACGCGGCCGGCGTCGAGCGCGGCGACGTCGACGAGCAGGTCGACGACGCGCCCGAGCCGCTTGGACGAGTCGAGCACGATCTCGGCGTAGCTCGTCTGCTGCGACGCGGACAGATCCCGGCCCTTGCGGCGCAGGATCTCGGCGTAGCCCTGGATCGGGGTGAGCGGCGTGCGGAGCTCGTGGCTCACGTTCGACAGGAACTCGGTCTTCATGCGCTCGACCTGCCGCTCGCGCGTCGTGTCGCGCAGCACGACCACGACGCCGCGGCCGTCGGTGAGCGGTTCGGTGGTGACGACGACCGGCGTGGTGACGCCGTCACTCCGCGCGATGACGCCCTCGACCTGGCGGCGGCCGGTCCCGGCGAACGGACGGCCGTCGATGGAGACGCCGGTGAGCACCCGCGCGAGCGGCGTGCCCGCGGTGTCGCCGGTGCGGCCGAGCATCGCGACCGCGGCCGGGTTGATGCTGGTGACCAAGCCTTCCTCGTCGGCGACGACGAGCCCGTCGGTGATGGATGCGAGCACCGTCTCCAGGCGCGATCGCAGTGACGACTCCTGGTCGGCCCGCACCCGCAACGCCTCCGCCGCGGCCTCGAGGTCGTCGCGCATGACGTCGAACGTCCGCGCGAGCACGCCGACCTCGTCGGAGGTGCGCACGCCCGCGCGGGACCCCGGCTCGCCGCGGCGCAGCGCCTCCGCCGCGCGCGTGAGCGCCTGCACCGGACCGACGACCTGCGCGCCGAGGCCGAGACCGCCGAGGCCGAGCACCAGCGCGATGGCGACGAGCGCACCGAAGAGCACGCGCAGGATCGTGCGCTGCACACCGAGGACCGTCGCGGCCGGCGCGCTGACGACGAGCAACGTGGTCGGCTGCGTGGCGCCGGCGTAGAGCGTGGTCATCGCGATGGTCGGCTCGCGGCCCTGGCTGACCTCGACCCTCGGCACGAACTGCCCCGGCGGCGACGCGAGCGCGGCCCGGACGCGGGAGTCGCCGACGAGCGCGGTGAGGTCGTGCGGCGGCAGGCTCGAGGACGCGGCGACCGCGCTGTCGAGCGGGATGAGCGTGACGTCCAGCAACGTCCGCTGCTTGCGGGCCGCGAGGATCGTGTCGTTCAGCTCGACGCCGACGACGCGAGCGGCGGCGGTGCCGGGCACGTGCTGGGCGGCGAGGGCGAGCACGAAGGGCTTCGTGCCGCCCTGCAGCACGACGATGCCTTCGCCGCCGATGCTGTCGGCGTGCGACGCGACGCCGAGCACGAGCGGCGAGTTCGCGAGGTCGCCGAGCACGAAGCTGCTGATGTCATCGCCGCAGTGCGTCGGGTAGGGGTCGACGACCCCCTGGAGCGACACCTGCGCGGCGATCGCCGTGCCGTTGTTGCCACAGGCCTTCCCCAGCGAGAGGGCGAACGCCTGCGGCGCGTTCGAAGCGGCCAGGCTCGCGGCGACCGCGTTGAGGCTCGAGGCCTGCTGCTGGATGTCGGCGGACACGGTGCGGGCGATCGCGTCGACCTGCGTGCGCTGCTGGGTCGTCAGGCGGCTGACGATGGCGGTGCCGACGATGCTCGCGACCGCGACGGCCGTGGTCACGACGCCGAGCAGGATCGAGCCGACCACCTTCGCGAGCACCGACCGGGTGGCGAGCGTCGCCAGCCACGCGATGATCGCGAGCGACGCCGCGAGGCGCAGGACCAGCACGGCGACGGCAGACGTCGCGCTGGTCTCGGCCGAGACGCCGGCCGCGCTGGCGGCGCCGTAGAGCAGCAGGCCTCCGGCGAGCACCCCACGACCGGGCACGGCCTGGCGTGCGGCGAGCGCCGCCGCAACCGCGAACGCGATCGCCGCGGTGAGCGTGGGCGGCAACGTGGCACCGAGCGGCACCAGGGCGAGCGTGGGCGCCGATGCCGACGGCAGCGGCAGCTCGCGCGGACCGAACCGGGGCGCGCCCTGCACCAGGCCGGCCGCGACGAAGATCGCGCCGGCGGCCCGCAGCCAGGCCAGCCGCTCCGACGTCGGCTCGCCGATCGTCGAGCCGGTGAGCGCTTCCGCGGCGGCCACCGCGAACGCACCGAGGGCGAGCAGGAACGACGACGGACGCCGCAACCGCGGGAACAGCACGACGGCGCCGAGGCCCGCGCAGGCCGTGACGGCCAGGAGCTCGGCGACCGCGAGAAGGGCGAACGGGACGCCCGGCTCCATACCGGGAGAGTACCGACGCCGACGCCCCTAAGAGACCACCTTGAGGGGGTTCAGGTGTCCGATTCGTCCCTGTTCGTAGGGATTCTCGGGCAGTGGGTCAGCAGGTGGGCAGGTCGGTCTTGCCAGCCTTCAGCGCCATCAGGTCCTGCCGGGCGACGTGCAGGCTCGTGACCGTCGCGTCGCCCGACTTCGTGGAACGGGGCACCCGGATGAGCTGCATGCCGGAGATGTGCGCGGCCTTCGCCTCGCTGCAGTTGTCGGCCGGCACGAAGAAGAACCGGTAGCCGTTGGCCTCCGCGCCGTACAGCTTCTGCTGGATGCCGCCGATGGGGCCGACATCCCCGTCGGGACCGATGTCCCCGGTGCCCGCGACCTTGAGGCCGGCGGCGAGGTTGTCGGGCGTCAGCTTGTCGATGATGCAGAGCGCGAACATCATGCCGGCGCTCGGCCCGCTCACGTTGGTGAGGTTGAAGCTCGCGTTGACGTGCGGGAGCGTGAAGCCGAGCAGCGTGCGCGTGACGCCGTTCTCGGTGACCGACGTCGTCGTGACCTTCGCGTCCGTGGTGGTCGTGCCGCGCTGCACCCCGAGCGTCACGGTCGTGCCCGGCGCGACCGTCAGCAGCACGTCGTGCAGGTCGTTCACGGTGTGCACGGCCTTGCCGTCCACCGACGTGATGCGGTCGCCGACCTTCAGCGCGCCGACCGCCTTGGAGCCGTCGGTGAAGCCGCCGACGAGGATGTCGTTGGTGTCGAGCTCGCCCTCCGCGGCCTGCACGGCGGCCGCGCGGGAGTCGGCCATCTGCTGCTTGTCCTCGTTGTCCGCCTGCTGGTCGGACTTCCCCGGCGGGTACAGGACCGACCGGGGGACGACGGCTTCGTGGCTGTGCAGCAGCCAGCGGACGAAGGCCTGACCCATGGTCGGCTTGTCGCGCGTGATGCCGACGGTGGTGAGCGCGAGGTCGCCCTGCGGCGTGGGGTTGGTGGCGCCCTTCACGTCGCAGACGGGACCGCCGCCGGCCGGGTCGGTGCCCAGCGTGTTCGTCGGCGTGGTGGGACCGAGCACGACGTAGGGCACCGGGATGAGGAGCATCGCGAGGACCAGCACCGCGACGATGGCGCCCGCGACGGACAAGGTGCGGGCCGTGCGGGTCACCCGGTGATGGTAGGTGGGCCCCGTGTGGGGCGCCTGTGGGCTGCCCGTGCCAGCCTTCTGCCGTGCGGCTGGCCAGCGTGAACCTCCTGCACGGCCGCTCGCTCAGCGACGGGCAGGTCGTGCCGTCGCGGCTGGCCGACGCGGCCCGGCTGATCGATGCCGACGTCGTCGGCCTGCAGGAGGTCGACCGCGGGCAGGACCGCTCGGGCGGGGCCGACCAGACGGCGGCGTTCGCCGCCTCCGCGGGCGCGGCGCACTGGCGGTTCGCGCCCGCGCTGTGGGGCACACCGGGGGCCTCGTGGCGGGCCGCCCTCGACGGTGAGGACCTCGCCGAGCCGGGCTACGGCATCGGGCTGGTGTCCCGCCGGCCGGTGCAGCGCTGGGTGACGGTGCGCCTGCCCGCCGCGCCGGTGCGCTCCCCCGTGCTCATCCCCGGCACCCGCCGGCCCGTCTGGCTGGCCGACGAGCCCCGGCTCGGACTCGCGGCGGTGGTCGACGGGCCGCACGGTCCGCTGACCGTGGCGACGACCCACCTGTCGTTCGTGCCGGGGTGGAACCTGCGCCAGCTCCGCCGGCTCCTACGCGCGCTCTCGTCGCTCCCCCAGCCCGTGGTGCTGCTCGGCGACCTCAACGTGCCGGGTGCCACGCATCGCGTCGTGTCCCACGGGTGGCGCCCGCTCGCTCGCGTCGCCACCTATCCGTCGGTGCGGCCGCGTGTGTAGCTCGACCACGTGCTCGCCCTCGGTGAGGTGCGCGTCACCGGCACCGAGGCGATCGCGACGCCGATCTCCGACCACCGGGCCCTGGTCGTGGACATCGGCTAGGTGGCGGGCTCCGCGGTGAGGGCGGCGGCCAGCTCGTCGACGGTGGGCAGCGGCGGGCGTGCGGTACGACCGTCACGCACGTAGAAGAACGCCGCGTCGACCGCGTCGAGCGGGACGCCGCGCAGCCGCGCCCACGCGAGCCGGTAGATGCCGAGCTGCCAGGCGTCGGCGAGCTCGGAGCCGGTCTTCCAGTCGACGACCTCCCAGCGGCCGTCGCCGAGGTCGTACACGGCGTCGATGCGCCCGCGCACCACCCGGCCCGCGAGCGTCAATGCGAACGGCGCTTCGACGGCGAACGGCACGCGTTCGGCGTAGGGCGAGGCGAGGAACGCCGCCTGCAGCTGCTCGAGCGACGCGTCGTCCGCGACCTCGTCGTCCTCCGCGCCCGGCAGCTCGTCGGGTCCGAGCAGCGGCCGCTGGCCCCAGCGCGTCTCGACCCAGGCGTGGAACCGCGTCCCGCGCAGCGCCGCCGGTGCGGGCCGGCGCGGCATCGGGCGCGCGAGGTCGTGCGCCAGGCCGTCGGGATCGGTGCGCAGCATGACGACCTGTGAGGCGGTCAGCGTGCGCGGCAAGGGAACGAGCGCGTCCCGCCGGCGACCGCGCCGCGTCTCCTCCACGAGCATCGCGAGGTCGCGGTCGAGCTGCGCGAGCTCGGCCCGCTCGGCGTCCGTCAGCGCATCGTCGTCGCGCGCCTCGGCACCGGCCTCGAGGCCGTCGAGCACGTCGAGCACCACCCTCGCGGCCGCCTGGCGAGCCGCGAGCGCCTGCGGTTCGAGCTCGGCCGGCCATGGCGCCGGCTCCGGCACGACGAGCGCGGGGTTCGTCGCGCCGTCCTCGAGCTCGGCCCACACGGCGATCTCACCGTGCGCGGGGTCGCTCTCGACGTGTGCGCGCAGCTCGGAGAGGTAGGGCGACGGGCCGCGCGGCTTGATCTGGGTCGGGCCCCACCAGTGCCCGGAGGCGATGAGCATGTGCCGCGCGCGCGTGACCGCCACGTAGGCGAGGCGGCGCTCCTCGCGGGCGAGGTGCTTGCGGCACTCGTCGTCGTAGGCCGCGAGCCCCTCCTTCGTCCACGGACCCATCTCGGGCAGGTCGAGGTGGTCGTCGCGCAACGGGACGGGGAGCGTGGCGCCGGTGGTGATCCACTTCCCGCGCACCGACTCGACCGGGAACACGCCCTGCGTCATGTCGGGCACGACGACGACGTCCCACTCGAGGCCCTTCGCCTTGTGGGCGGTGAGCAGCTGGACGGCGGCCCGACCGGCACGCGGCGTGATGCTGTCGAGGCCGCGCTCGTGGTCCTCTGCGGCGCGGAGGAACGCGAGGAACGCCGGCAGGCTCTGGTCACCGTCGAGGTCGGCGTAGCCGGCGACGACGTCGAGGAACCCGGCGAGCGACGCGCGCCGGTGCGCGGCGACCGCCGACGGGCTGGCGGCGAGCTCGATGTCGAGACCGGTGAGCTCGACGACGCGCTGCACGAGGTCGAGCAGCGGTTCGTCCACGTGCGAGCGCAGCTCGCGGATCTCGGCCGCGAGCGCCAGCGCACGTTCGCGCGCCTCGGGCGACAGCGCGCCCGCGGGGCGCTCGAGCGCTTCGAGCAGGCTGACCACGTCGCACGGATCCACACCGGCGACGGCTTCGTCGAGCCGGGCGTCGCCGGTGACGTCGGGGTCGATGGAGACCTCGCCGACGCCGTCGGGCTCGTCCTGGTCCCACGTGCGCAGCAGGTGCGCGGCCCGCTTGCCGAGGGCCGCGAGGTCACGCGTGCCGAACCGCCAGCGCGGACCGGTGAGCAGGCGAAGCAGCGCGCTGTTGGCGGTGGGGTCGTCGAGCAGCTCGAGCACCGCGACGACGTCGGCGACCTCGGGCACCCCGAGCAGTCCACCGAGGCCGACGACCTCGACGGGGAGGCCGGCGGCGGTGAGCGCCGTGTAGAGCGCGGGGATGTCGACGCGGGCGCGCACGAGCACCGCGCACTCGCCCGGGTCGGTGCCGGTGTCGACCGCGTCACGCACGCACTGGGCGACCCACGCGACCTCGGCGGCCCAGGTCTCGTGCAGGGCGACGACGGTGCGCCCGTCGTTGGCCACCTCGTCGCGCGGGTGCAGCTCCACCACGCGCAAGCGGTCGCCGCGCAGCGGGCCTACCACGGCGTTCGCGAGCTTCAGCAGCCGTCCACCGGAACGCATGTTGGTGCGCAGCTCGTACACCGGCGCCGACGTGCCGTCGGCCTGAGGGAAGTGCTCGGGGAAGTCTCCGATGTTGGAGACAGACGCGCCGCGCCACCCGTAGATGGCCTGCGCCGGGTCGCCCACCGCCGTGACCGGATGACCCCCACCGAACAGGCCGGCGAGCATCTTGCGCTGCGCGACCGACGTGTCCTGGTACTCGTCGAGCAGCACGACGCCCGCGCGCGCGCGTTCCGCCGCGCCGACCTCAGGGTGGCGTTCGGCGAGCCGCGCCGCGAACGCGACCTGGTCGCCGAAGTCGACCGCGTCGAGGTCGCGCTTCGCTGCGCGCAGAGCGATCACCATGTTGGTGAGCTCGCGCCGCTTGCGGGCCGCCTCGGCGCACTTAGCGAGGTTGTCGAGCGTGGTCTTCAGCGGCCTCGCGCTCGCCTGCTCCGCGACCATCGCGGCTTCGATGTTCGCGATGGTGTGGGCATCGAAGGCGAGCAGCTCGTTCGGCTCGACGAGGTGCTCCGACATCTCCGACTCGAGCGCGACGAGATCGCCGACGAGGTAGCGCAGCAACGTCGTGAGCGAGCGGATGGGACCGGAGTCGTACTTGCGCAGCACACGCGCCGCGAGCTGGAAGCGGCTGGCGTCGGCGAGCAGCCGCGACCGTGGCTCGATGCCCAGACGGAGCGCGTGCTCGGACAGCAGCCGGCCGGCGAACGCGTGGTAGGTGGAGACCGTCGGCACACCGGCCGTCGCGCCGTCGCCGAGAGCGCCGGCGCGGGTGAGGGCGGTCTCGATGCGGACCGCCAGCTCGGCGGCCGCCTTCACGGTGAACGTGAGACCGAGCACCTGCTCGGCCGCGACCTGACCGGTGAGCACGAGCCACACGACGCGCGCTGCCATGACCGACGTCTTGCCGGAGCCGGCACCGGCGACGATCAGGCCGGGTCCTAGCCCGCTGGTCGCGGCGCGCAGCTGCTCGTCGGTGAACGGGATGCCGAGGATGTCGCGCAGCTCAGCGGGCTTCAGGTCCGGGCGCACAGCGGCGGGCGCGGTCACGTGACCACCTGCTCGCCTTCGGGGTGCGCGGGACAGCACCGGCGGAACAGGCAGCGGTCGCACCCGTCGCTGCGCACCGGGCGGAAGTCCTCGGCGCGGACGCGCGCCGCGGCACCGTCGAGCTCGAGGTCGATCCACGTGTCCGGACCGTCGGGGATCGGGTCCTGGACCTGCACCTTCGGCAGGCCCGGCTGCTTCGCCCGCTCGTCGCGCAGCTGCACGAGCTCGGCGCCCCCGACGCGACGGTCACCTCCGAGGAGGTCGTCGAGACCGCCTTCGCGCACGGCGATCTGGTAGACGCCGAGCTGCGGGTTCTCGAGCACCGACTTGTCCGACGGGATGGTCTTGCCCGTCTTGAAGTCGACGATGTGGGCGCGGCCCTCGGCGTCGCGCTCGACGCGGTCGATGGATCCGCGCAGCATCACCGGACCGGACGGCAGCTCGACGGTGACCTCGAACTCCGCTTCGGCACCGACGAAGGTGCGGCCCCGGGCGGCATCGGTCCAGCTGAGGAAGCGGCGCAACGCCTCCCGCGCCTGCTCCCGCTGCTGCTCGCGCTGCCACGCGGCTTCGAAGCCGAGCTCGCCCCACACGCGGTCGAGCCGCTTGTCGAGCGCTTCGATGTCGGCCGGGGTGCGGCCGGTGGCAACCTCGTGGGCGAGCGCGTGCAGGACACCGCCGAACCCGAGCGCGGTGGTCTGCGGCTGTTGCGCCTTCGCTTCGCGCTCGAGGAACCAGCGCAACGGGCAGCCGGCGATGCCGGACAGGGCGGAGCCGGACAGCCGGATCGGTTCGTCCGGCGGGCGGACCGGTTCGTCGTGGACCGTGGTGGCGCGCATCCCCCACCAGCGGTCCGGGTGGGCGCCGGGGACGAGCAGGTCGCCGTCGTCGTCGCGCGCGTGGGCGAGGCGGGCGAGCCGCGTGGCGGCCGCCGTGCGCATGGCGGGGCTGCGCGTCGGGTCGACGCTCGCGCAGCGCAGGGCGGCGACGAGCGCCGGCAGCGAGAACGGGCGATCGAGGCGTTCGGGGACGTGCACCACGTCGACACCGAGCTCGTCGAGGAACGGGCTCGGGCGCTCGCCTTCGTCCTCCGCGCCGGACGCCGCCGTCACGACCAAGCGACGGCGCGCGCGGGTGATCGCGACGTAGAAGAGCCGTCGCTCGTCGGCCAGCAGCTCCGTGCGCGTAGGCCCGGCGGCCGCCGCGGGGTCGTCGCTCTCGAGGCGTTCGGGTTCGAGCAGCGACCCGCGGCGGCGCACGTCGGGCCACGCCCCCTCCTGCACACCCGCTACGACGACGACGTCCCACTCGAGGCCCTTGCTGCGGTGCGCGGTGAGCAGCCGCACGGAGTCGGCGCGCAGGGCGCGTTCGGCGAGGGTGTCGCCGGGGATCTGCTGCGCCTCGAGCTCGTCGAGCAAGGGCTTGACGCCGGCGACGCGCGAACGCTGCAGGCTCGCGCGCTCGAGGGCGGCGAAGAGCGCGACGACGGCGTCGAGGTCGCGGTCGGCCGCGCGACCGGCCGGTCCACCCGCTCGCGAGGCCTGCTCGAGCCGGCGCGGCCACGCGCTGCCCGACCAGAGCGACCACAGCGCTGCTTCGGGACCCCCGTCCGCGGCGTGCAGGTGCTCGCGGGCGCGGGCGAGCAGGTCGGAGAGGCGCTGGGCGGGGCGTGCGATGCGCTCCTCGACGGCCAGCAGGAGGCGCGGGTCGGCGACGGCCTCGCGGATGAGCCGCGAGCTCGGCGCGGGCAGGCGCCGCGGGCCGTCGCTCTCGCGCGCGAGCTTCTCGTCCTCGTGGCGCAGCGCGCGACCGAGGCGCCGCAGTCCCGCGGGGTCGGCCCCGCCGAGGGGTGACAGCAGGAGGAGCCGAGCCGTCTCCGGCGTGAGCGCTTCGGGGTCGTCGACGACGCGCAACGCGAGCAGCAGCGGGGCGACTGCGGGTTCCCGGGCGAGCGGCAGCTCGTCACCCGCGACCTCGACCGGCACACCGGCGGCGGTGAGGACGCGGCGCAGGAGCGGGACCGACTGCACCGCGCTGCGGACGAGCACCGCCATGCGCGACCAGGGCGTGCCGTTCTCGAGGTGCTCGCGCCGCAGCAGGTCTGCGATCCACTCGGCCTCCGCGCCGACCGAGGACGTGGTGACGACCTCGACCGTGCCGTCCTCGGTGGTGTCGGGCACGAGCTTGCGGTACTCGCGCAGCGCACCGGCGGGCAGCGTCGACACCGGCAGCCGTGACGCCACGCGGCGGCTCGCGGCGAGCAGCGTCGCTCCGGCGCGCCGCGAGGTCTCGAGGGCGAGCACCGGCGCATCGCGGCCGTCGGCGCGGGGGAAGCGCCGCGGGAACTCGAGCAGCCCTTTCACCTCGGCGCCGCGGAACGCATAGATGGCCTGGTCGGGATCGCCGACGACGATGAGGTTGCCGCCATCGCCGGCGAGCGCGCGCAGCAGGCGCTCCTGCACGGGGTCGGTGTCCTGGTACTCGTCGACGACCACGAGCTTGTGCTGCGCGCGGAGACGGGCCTGCACGGACGGCTCGGCCGCACGGTTCGCGGCGCGGTGGACGAGCTCGGCATAGTCGACCGCGTTCTGCAGGTCGAGCACGTCGAGGTAGTCGGCGAACAGCAGGGCGAGCGACGCCCAGTCGTCCCGGCCGACGTGCCGCGCGAGCTCGCCGAGGCCCGACGGCTCCAGGCCCGCCGCACGGGCCCGGGCGAACAGCGCGCGCACCTCCTCGGCCAGCCCGCGGGTCATGAGGCACGTGCGGAGATCGGCGGGCCACGCCGGGCGGCCGGTGTCGAGGCTGCCGCGCAGCATGTCGCGCAGCGCGACGTCCTGCTCGGGCGCGGACAGCAGGCGGAGCGGCTCGCTGAACAGCTCGGGCGACTGCTCCTGGCGCAGGAACGCGTAGCACCAGGCGTGGAACGTCCAGGCCGCCGGCGCGACGTGGTCGGGGCCCACCCGCATGGTCACGCGCTCGCGAAGCTCGGCGGCCGCGCGCCGGCTGAACGTGAGCAGCAAGATCTCGTCCGCCGCGACGCCGGCCTCGACGCGGCTGGCGACCAGCTCCACGAGCGTCGTCGTCTTGCCGGTGCCCGGCCCCGCGAGGACGAGCAGCGGACCGCCCTCGTGGTCGAGCACCGCGCGCTGCGCCGGGTCCAGCACGGGCGCGACCGCCGCCACGGGAGGCGTGCGGTCGAGGCGGTACGGCGAGCTCACGACGGACAGCAGACCACACGGGTCCGACGCCCGCGCCCGCAGATCCCCCGACGTCCCAGCGGAGCGGGACATCGACGGCGGACGGGCGGCCTCACCCGTAAATCACCCGCTCCCCCGGCACCGCCAGCGAGGATCGGAGCGTGCGTGACCGCCGGGCCGTGCTGCGCGACAGCCTCGGCCTCGGGATCGCGGTCGGCGCGTACGGCCTGTCGTTCGGGGCGCTCTCCGCGGCCGCGGGCCTCTCGGTGCTGCAGACGTGCGTGCTGTCGCTGGCCGGGTTCACCGGCGGCTCGCAGTTCACCTACGTCGGCATCGTGGGCGCGGGCGGCGCGACCGGGTCCGCGGTGGGCAGCGCGCTGCTCCTCGGTCTGCGCAACGTCCTGTACGGCGTGCGGGTGCGGCCGCTGCTCGGGCTCGACGGGTGGCGCCGGGCGGGTGCGGCGCACCTCGTCATCGACGAGTCGACCGGCATGGCGATCGCGCAACCGGCCGACCAGCCGGAGCTCGCGCGCACCGCGTTCTGGGCGACCGGGCTCTCGATCTTCGTGCTGTGGAACCTCGCGACGCTCGGCGGCGCCCTGCTCGGCAACGCGGTCGACCCGCGCACGCTCGGCCTCGACGGCGCGGAACCGGCCGCGTTCCTCGTCCTGCTGTGGGGCCGGCTGGCGGCCCCGGGCGGACGACGCGTCGCGGCGCTGGCCGCGGCCATCGCGATCGTCGCCGGCGTGACGCTGCCGGCGGGACTGGCCGTTCCGATCGCAGCGGTCGCGGTCATCGCCGGCGGGCGCCGGGAGCCTGCGAGCGGGCCCGATCACGCCGCGCGGGGACCACGGGGTGACGACGCATGAGCTGGCTCGGGGTGCTGCTGCTCTGCGCGGGCTGCTACGCGGAGAAGCTCGCGGGGATGTTCCTGCCGCCGCGCTGGATCACCGGGCGGCCGTTGCTCGAACGCGCGGTGGACCTGCTGCCGACCGCGCTGCTCGCCGGCCTCGTCGCGACGTCGGCCCTGCTCGTCGGCAAGCACGTGCACGCCGACGGGCGTCTGCTCGGCGTCGCGGTAGCCGTGGTGCTGCTGCTTCGCAAGGCACCGCTGCTCGTCGTCATCGTCGCCGCGTCGGCCGCGACCGCGCTGCTCCGCCTGCTGACATGACGAGGCCCGGCGGACGAGGGGGGCGTCCGCCGGGCCTGCGCATCACCGGTGGCAGGGTCCGTGATCGTCGCCGTTGAACGCGAACACGAGCACGGCGTGCAGAACGCCGGTCGACGAGTCGGTGGCGCCGACCGCGAGCACGCGGGTGCCGGACGGCACGGTGTCGACGGCCTTCCCGTTGAGCAACAGCTCGGCGTTGCTGGTGTCGACGGTCGTCGTCACGACGGTGTCGTCCTGACCGGTCGCGGGCGGGGCGCTGTGGTCGTCACCGGCCGGGTCGTCCGAGCCGCCACCGCCGGAGCCGCTGTTGCCGCTGCCGCTGTCGTCGCCCCCGGGGCCGTCGTGGTGCGCCGTCTGCCTGGTGCTGCTGTCATCCCCGGTGTCATCCCCGGGCTCGGAGTGCTCACGCGTCGAGAGCGTCAGCGTGCGCGCGGTGTCGTCGACGGCGGTGACCTTCCCGGGCACGACCGTCGGGACGACGGTGAACGTGAAGACCTGCGCGGCGGCGAACACGCGGTTGCCCTCGTCCTCGCCGAGCACCACGACGGCTTCGCCGGTCTGCACCGGGTCGCCGTTCACGGTGGCGTTCGACAGGTCGACCGTCACGAGGTGGTGCGCGAGCTCGTCGTCGCCGCGGCCCTTGTCGTGCGTGACCGAGATCTGGGCGATCGAGCCGTTGAGCGCCTGCACGATGCCGAGGACGGCCTCCGTGGGCTGCGGCGCGACGTTGGCGGTGCCGACGACCAGTGTGGTGCCGGCCGGGACACCGAACGCATCGATCGCGGCGCCCTGCGTGACGGTCGCCGCGGACACGCGATGGCCGGACTGCTTGAGCGTCGAGGACTTCGCCAGCTTCAGCGTGACGACCTTGTTGTGCTTCACCGCGCCGGCGACGGTCGCGGTGCGGGCGAGCACGCGCACCGTGCTGCCGTGCCGCGAGACCACGATGCCCTGCACGTGGAACGGGCGCGCCTTGTGCGCGGCCGCCGGCGCCGCGATCGCGGGGGCGCTGGTGCCGAGCACCGCGGCTGCGACGCCGAGCGCCGCCGTCGCTGCGAGAGGGGTCCGTCGGGTCATGGTTCGCCTTCCGCGGGGGTGGCCGCGAGTCGGCCACGCATCGAGGGCTCCACGCGTGGGCATCGCGATGCGTTGACAGGCGACCCGGATTCACCCGATCGGGTCCGCCGGTGCCTCCGGCGGTCCGCGTCAGGCGGTCGGCTTCAGCCCGCCCGAGAGCGCCGCGCCGATGAGCGAGGGCAGGTCGACCGGGGTGCTCGTCGCCGGCGCGGTGACCGTGACCGGGGCCTGGCTGAAGTCGAGCTGGATCGGGAAGTGGTGGCCCGACAACGTCGGCTGATCCTTGGCCGGGAAGAACTGGAAGATGTCGATCGAGATCTGGCTGAGGGAGCTCCCCTTGACCTTCGCGTCGATCTTCACCGTCCGCTCGGGCACCTTGCTGAGGTCGACCTGGCTCAGGGCGGCGCCGAGCTGCGGCACCGTCCGGGCGACGCCGACGAGGTCGGTAGCAACCTTCTTCACCGGCGCGGACAGCGTGAGGTCGGTCTCGTCGCCGTTCGTCGCTCCCCGCTCGACCGTCACGTCCCCGCGCAGCGCGGCGATCACCTTCGCGCCCAGGTCCCCGGCCAGGCCCGGCGTGGCGCCGCCCTGTCGGGCGAGGCCGGACAGGGCCCCGAGGTCGAGCTTCAGCCAGTCACCGGCGAGCGCGTTGTCGATGAAGGCGAGCTTGGGGTTCTGCGCGAGCTTGTGCGCGGGGGCGAGCGCCGAGCTCGGCGTACCGGACAGCGACAGGATCTTGGGAACGGCCGCGCGGACGTAGAGCACGCCGGCGATCGTCTTGGTCTCGAACAGCGTTCCGCTCGCGCCGTTGACCGTGACGTCGGAGCTCGTCTTCGTCCCGGCCTTGTCGAGCGGCGAGCCGTCGGTGGACGTCACCGCGAAGGTGATGTTGCCACCGAGCGCCTCGAGCCCGAGCTTCTCGTCCGCGCTGTTGCTGCTGCTGTCATCGCTGCCGTCGCTGGTCACCTCGCCGAGCACGGCGAGGTCCGAGGTCGACGCGCCGATGCTCAGCTTCGCCGTCACCGACGAGCCGGAGCCGAGGGCTGCCAGGGCCGTCGCGAACGCCGCCTCACCGTCGGCGGGCAGCGACGCGGCCGCGGCACTCGTGGACGCACCCGCACCGTTGCCGGAGCTCGGCGCCTTGGCCTTCGTCGATCCGCAGGCAGCGGTGGTCAGCGCCGCGGCGGCGGCCAGCGCGACGAGAGGGACCCGGGTCCGGATGCTCAGCACGCGCCCAGGTTCCCACGCCCGGGTGTCGGGCCCCGGGAACGAACTGACGTGCCGTGGCCGACGTGGCTAGGAGCCGTCCCAGCGGGCGCGGCGCAGATCGACGCGCTCGCCGTCGGGACGCAGCGGCGTCTTCTCCTTGCGCAACCGGGTCAGCGCTTCGAGCTCGTGCCCGGGCGCGGGCGCGCCGGTGGAGAGCAGCACCCGCCACCACGCGACCTCATGCCCGTGGTTGGCCATGACCTGGCCGACCATGCGCGCTCGACGCGGGTACCCGACGTACTCGGCGACGTCGCCGTACGTCATCACCTTGCCGCGCGGGATCTTCTGCACCGCGTCGAGCACGAGGGCCGAGAACGCCGACGGACCCGCGCCCGTGCGGAACCCACCGCCGAGGCCCGCGGATGCCGACTCCGGCGGTCGGGTGCGCTTCGCCGGCGGGCGCGGCGGCAGCGTCATGCGTCAGGTGCGGGTCAGTAGACGGGCAGCGACGGGTCGACCTGCTTGATCCATGCCACGACGCCGCCCTGCTCGTGCACCGCGTCGCTGAACCCGGCCTGCTTCGCGATCGCGAGCACCTCCGCGCTGCGAACGCCTGTCTTGCAGTAGAAGACCGGCCGCTTGTCCGGCGACAGCGACGACAGTGCCGATCCGTTCAGCCACTGGTCCTTGGGGACGAGCCGCGCGCCCGGGATGGAGACGATCTCCCACTCGGCCGGCTCGCGCACGTCGATGAGGTCGATGGCCTCACCGTCGTCGAGCATCTTCTTGAGCTCGTTCGCGGTGATCGTCGAGTCGAGCGCGGCCGCGACCGCCTCGTCGGAGAGCGTGCCGCAGAACGCCTCGTAGTCGATGAGCTCGGTGACCGGCTGGGTGTTCGGGTCCTTGCGGATCTTGATGGTGCGGTAGGTCATGTCGAGCGCGTCGTAGACCATCAGCCGGCCGAGGAGCGTCTCGCCGATGCCCGTGACGAGCTTGACCGCTTCGGTCGCCATGATCGAACCGATCGACGCACACAGCACCCCGAGGACGCCGCCCTCGGCGCAGCTCGGGACCATGCCGGGCGGCGGGGGCTCGGGGTACAGGTCGCGGTACTGCGGGCCGTACTGGTCCCAGAAGACCGAGGCCTGACCCTCGAAGCGGTAGATCGAACCCCACACGTAGGGCATGCCGAGGATCACGCACGCGTCGTTGACGAGGTAGCGCGTGGCGAAGTTGTCCGTGCCGTCGACCACGAGGTCGTACTGGCGGAACAGGTCGAGGACGTTACTCGAGTCGAGCCGGTCGGTGTGCAGGTTGACCGTGACGAGCGGGTTGATCTCGAGCACGCTGTCGCGCGCGCTCTCGGCCTTCGGGCGGCCGACGTCGGACTGCCCGTGGATGATCTGACGCTGCAGGTTCGACTCGTCGACGACGTCGAACTCGACGATGCCGAGCGTACCGACGCCCGCGGCGGCGAGGTACATGAGCACCGGCGATCCCAGGCCGCCGGCGCCGACGCAGAGCACCTTGGCGTTCTTGAGCCGGCGCTGTCCCACGCTGGCGACGTCCGGGACGATCAGGTGGCGCGAGTAGCGCATGACCTCTTCGCGGGTCAGCGACTCAGCGGGCTCGACGAGCGGGGGCAGGACAGTCACAGGGTGCAGACCTCTCCATGATCTCGGCGGGCGTGGCCGGTGCGTGAGCCGCACGCTTCCCACGCGCACGACCACCCGTCGGCACAACCCTGCCAGAGCCCGGAGTTGTTCCTCCGGCTGGAGTGGTGCCCACCTCAGCCGGCCCGGCGACCGGTGCGCTCAGCCCTCGTCGTCTTCGCCATCGGCGGCGCCGCGGCGCCACCAGCGCTTCTTGGCGGGCTTGTCGTCCTCCCCGCCCGCTTCGGATGCCGGGACGTCCGCCTCGGAGGCGCCGGGCGCCGGCGGGGCGCTGTGCGGAGGGCCACCGGCGGTGGGATTGCCCACGGGCAGCGGCGGCGGGAGCGGAGGCGGCAAGGGCGGGAGCGCCGGCGCGGCGCTCGCGGCCGGGTCGGTGTCCGCGGGGGCCGCCGGGGTGGGCGTCGCCGTCAGCGGGGCGGGCGGGGTCGAAGGCGAGGGCGTGGGAGGCGGGGTGGCACCGGGCCGCGGGAACATCGGCGCGCTCGGGGGCGGGGGTTGCGTGGACGCGCCCGGGACCCGCTTGGGCAGCGGGGTGGTGAGCGGCGGGACACCGACGGTGGGCGGGTCCAGTGGGTCGTCCTCAGCGGGGGCAGCGGCCGGAGGCGCGGCGGGCGGCGGGCTCACGACCGGCGGTCGCGGTGGCGGTGTGATGACCGCCGGCGCGTCGGTGGTGGGTTCGGGTGCTCGCGGCGGGGTGACGGCCGCCGGCGGTGCGGGCGGCTCGGGTGCCCGCGGCGGTGTCAGCACGGGAGGAGCCGGAGGCGTGGGCGCAGTGCTCGCAGCGGTGATCGGCGCGGTGGTCGGTGCGGGGGGCGTCGGCGCGACCGGCGGGGTGATGACGGGCGGGGCGGGCGCGGGGGGTGGCGGGGCCGGCGCGGTGTCGACCACGGACGGCTCCGCGTCGTCCTCGGCACCCTCATCGTCACCCTGATCGGCAACGTCATAGGCAACGTCATAGGCATCGTCGTCGGCGGCGAGCTCGGCGAGCGCAGCGGCCGCAGGGTCCGCCTCGGGGGTGGCGGGGGCGAGCTCGACGACCTCGATCACCGGCGCCGCCGCGGGTTCTGCTGCGGCTTCGTCGGCGGTCTCGTCGGCCGCGTCGTCCTCGTTGTCGGCCAGCGCGTCGGCGACCGGGTCGGCCGACGGCGTCGCGGGCGCGATGAGCGGCGCAGCGTGACCGCGGTCGGGGTGCGCGGGAGGCGGCGGCGCGGGCTCGCGCACGTCGCCGGTCTCGGCGAGCGCATCGGCCACCGGGTCCGCCGAGGGCGTCGCGGGTGAGATCGTCGAGGTGGCGGGAGCCGGTGCGGTCGCTGCGGTCGCTGCGGTCGGTGGGACGGCGACCGTGGGGAGCCGGACGAGGACGGTCTCGGCGAGCGCGAGCGCGGCCTCGTCGATGTGGGCGCGGAGCCGGGCCTCGCTGGCCGCGATCATGTCGAGCACCGAAGGCTCGATCGCCGCGACGAGCTCGTCGGCGTTGCCGTCGCCGGACATCTCGCGGAGCGTGTCGAGGCTGCGGCGCAGGCCGGCGACCTCCTCGGCGACGGGGGCGACGGTCTCGCGCGCGACGGCGCGGTCCAGCTCTCCGGTCAGGTCGTCGATGCGACCGGTGATCTGCCCGAGGCTGTCCTTGAGGCTGTCGATGGCGCGGGTGAGGCCGCTGATCGACGCCGCGTGCTCGTCCTTCAGCGCCGCGACCGCGTCCGCGACCGCGGCGATGCTCTGCGCGTGCTCGGGGTCGACGCTGGTCGACCCGGCAGCGGCAGTGACCGCTGAGCGCACGCCCTCGACCTGCTCCGACACGCGAGCGGCGACGCCGGCGGCGGCGCTCTCGGGCAGCAGGTGCAGGTCGGTGCGGACTCCGGCCAGCCCGTCGGACAGCTCGTCGACGCGGCGGGAGACGTCGTCCAGCCGGCGCTCGAGGGCGGCGAGGCCGCTGCGGACCTCGGCAGTGATGGGCGCTGACGCGGACTGCGCCCCTTCGAGCGCGGCGCTGCGCAGCGCGTCGGCGTCGATGCCGGACAGCGCGGCCAGGCCGGCGCGGACCTCGGCGATGGCGTCGGTCAGCGCCTTCTGCTCGGCGACCTGCTCCTCGACCGCCTTCGACAGCATCGAGCCCAGGCGGTCGGCGGGCGCTCCGGGCGCCCGCACGGTCGGTGGCGGTCCGATGGGCGGCTCAGCCACGTCCGGTCGCTCTCCCCACTGCTGCGCCCGCGGCAGCTCCGCGGGCAGCCCTGTGCGGCGAGCATCGCACGGCGAGCCGCTTCACGCGGCGAATCAGCGCGGCGTGCCGCCTCCCGATCAGCCTGCCGCGCGGGGCGTCGCGGACCGCTCAGGCGGCGGGACGCAACCGCGGCGCGAGCGCGGACACCACGCTGCGCACCACGGCCTGGCGCGGGTCCTCGCGCACGGCCGCCTCGCCGTCGATGGCCGCGGACACGTCCCCGCCGGCTGTCCGGACGGAGAGCACGGTGTGCGCGCGGCGGGCGCCGGGCTCGCCGAGGACCTCGACCTCGTCCACCTCACCGCTGATCGCGCCCTCGGTGAGGGCTTCGAGCGCGGCGAGCGTGGCCGAGGCGACGACGCGCAGCAGACCCATGCCGCCGTCGACCTCTCCCGACGCGATGCCCTCCTCGACGATGCCGTCCCGCGCGACGGTGACGGTCACCTCGACCGTGTCACCGGCGCTGACCACGCGCAGCCGCTCGACCGATGGCGCGCCGCTCTCCGACGACAGGACGCACTCGGCCTCCTCGACGAGCGCGACCGAGGCGACGTCGACGCCGAGCGCGAAGCGCTCCCGGAGCAGCCGGCCGACGGCCGTCGCGACCGTCACCTCGTCGATGCCCTCGCCGAGGTCGAGGCGCAGCACCCCCGGTCCAGGTGCTGCGCCTTCGACCGGACCGTCGTCGGGGTCCAGGGCCACATCGGCGACTCCGTGGACCTCGCGGACGGCGGCGACCAGCGTGGCGGCATCCGTTCGAGTGCCTGCGAGGCTCACGACCGCGGTATCGACCGCGCGTGAGGGTTGCCTTGAGCGGCCTAGCGACTCTCGCCCGTACGGAGCAACGGGCCGCTCACGCGGACTTGCGGACCGCCTTCTTCTCGTCGGCCTTCGCGGCCTTCTTGGCGGTGGTCTTCCGCGAGCTCGTGCTCGCGGCCGGCGCGTTCTTGGCGGGCGCCTTCTTGGCCGCCTTCTTGACCACCTTCTTCGGCGCGGCCTTGCCGGCCGTCGCCTTCGCCCCCTCCTTCGCGGTCGCCGCGCCGACACCCTTCGCGGCCTCGACGCTCGCGCGCAGCGCGGCCATGAGGTCGAGCACCGGGGCGCTCGGCTCGGCGTCGGCGACGGGGCTCTTGACCTCGTGCCCCTCGACCTTCGCGTCGATCAGCTCCTGCAGCGCCTCGCGGTAGTCGTCGTGGTACTCCTCCGGCTCGAAGTCGCCGGCGAGCGTCTCGATGAGCGACTGCGCCATGTGCAGCTCCTGCGGCCGCACGTCGACGTCCTCACCGAGGAACGCGAACTCGGGGGTGCGGATCTCGTCGGGCCACAGCATCGTCTCGAGGACGAACACGCCGTCCTTCACCCGGAGCACGGCGAGCTGCTCGCGGTTGCGCAGCGCGACCTTGACGAGCGCGACGCGGCCGGATGCCTCGAGCGCGTCGCGCAGCAGCACGTAGGGCTTGGTCCCGTTCTTCTCCGGCTCGAGGTAGTAGCTCTTCGCGAAGTAGATGGGATCGACCTGCTCCAGCGGCACGAACGCCTGCACGTCGATCTGCTTCTGCGTGGGCAGCGGGAGCTCGGAGAAGTCGTCGTCGGTGAGCACGACGACGTCACCGCTGGGCAACGAGTACCCCTTCGCGATGTCGGCGTACTGCACCTCTTCACCGTCGGCCTCGGCCACGCGCTTGTAGCGGATGCGCGAGCCGTCGCTGCGCCGCACCTGGTGGAAGGAGACGTCCTTCTCCTCCGTGGCGCCGTAGAGCTTGACCGGGATCGTCACCAGGCCGAAGCCGACCGAGCCCTTCCAGATGGACCGAGGCATGCCTCCACCTTCTCGCGCGAGACGTCGGGCCGCCAACCGTCCAGAGGCCTCTCGTGGGATCTACCCGTGAGACGTGCGGGGCACCCCCGACTCATCGGCGCGGTCAGACGCCCTTGCGGAGGGTGAACCACTGCAGGCCCTTCGCGGTGCCGAGCAGCAGGCGGCGGGCGCCGCCCTTCTTCGCCGGGTCGCCGAGCGCGACCGAGAGGATGGCGACCTTCGCGTGCGAGTAGCCCAGGGGCGAGCAGCTGCCGTCGTCGGTGCAGAAGCCCACCGCCACCCGGTTGGCGACGGCGTACTCGTGGTGCCCGATGGGCTGCAGGTTGAACGGCCCGCAGCTCACGACCTTGTCCCCGCTCGGGATGACGTAGCCCGACAGCTGCCACTGGTAGGTGCCGATCTGGGAGGGCTCCAGCGCGTAGGAGGTGCCCCCGCCGCACGCCAGGACGGTCACCTCGCCGTGCGCGCCCGAGCCGGCGAGGACGCTCGTCACCGGCCACGACGTCGGCTGATCGCCGACGAACCCGTTCGCCGGCAGGCCGTCGTTCGCGTAGTAGGGCCCGCGGCCGTTCACGATCTCGCCGAACCCGACGGTCTCCCCCGACAGGTAGATCGTCGAGCCGCTGATGAACAGGCTCGTGACGAGGCTGCCGAACTGGTCGAGCGGCCCACCCGACCACGTCTGCCCCGCGTCGTGGGAGACGAACAGGCCCTGGTCGTCCCCGATCGCGACGGTGGAGCCGTGGGCCGCGATCGCGGTCACGAGCGTCGGGGGCGTGCTCGTCGAGCCGGCCCGCGGGAGTGCGGTCCACGTGCCGCCGCTGTCGGTCGTGCGCAAGATCGCGCCGTCCACGCCGGCGTACACCTTGCGGCTCGCCTGGCTCGTCGGGTCGG
Organism: Mycobacteriales bacterium; assembly: GCA_035545535.1. Lineage (GTDB taxonomy): Bacteria > Actinomycetota > Actinomycetes > Mycobacteriales > CAJCIY01 > DASZYF01. Next base: position 24,988 of record DASZYF010000049.1, read on the forward strand.
CCGCGAGCACGGTGACGTCGCCCGCCGGCCCGTTGCGGTGCCAGGTCTTGCCGCCGTCGGTGCTCCGGTACATCCCCTTGGGTGTGCCGGCGAGCAGGCCGTGCGCGCCGGTGCGGGCGAGCGCCTGGACGGCGAGGCCCTTGAGCGCGAACGCGGCGGAGCCTTGTGGCCAGGTGACGGACGCGCGCCGGGGCGCTGCGACCGAAGCGCCGGGGAGGGCGGCGCCGAGAAGGGCTGCTCCGACCAGCAGGGGGACGATCCGCGCGCGAGTGATCACGAGGCGGTCCTATCCCGTGGCGATCGACACCGTCCATGGTCCGTGCGGGCCACGTCCACACCACGGTCAGGCGATCACGCCGTCGGGCCCGCCTCGGAAGGCCCGGTCAGCGGGTCGGGACGACGGCCGCGATCGTGCTCAGGAGCTGGTCGCGCAGGCCGACGACCTCGCCGACGACCAGCACCGCCGGCGGGCGCACCTGCGCGGCGAGCGCCGCCTCGGCGATGTGCTCCAGGGGCGCGACGGTGACGCGCTGGCGGTCCGTCGTCGCGGACTCCACGACGGCGGCGGGCGTCGAGGCGGCGCGGCCGTTGTCCAGCAGGGCGGACACGACGGCGGGCAGCCGGGCGACGCCCATGAGGACGACGACGGTGCCGCCGAGCTTGGCGAGCGCGGCCCAGTCGACCGGGTCGCGGTCGGCCCCGGGCTCGACGTGCGCGGACACGACGGTGAACGTCGCGGCGACGCCGCGGTGGGTGACGGGGATGTTCGCCGCGGCCGGTCCCGCGAGCGCGCTCGTGACGCCGGGCACGACCTCCACGTCGATGCCCGCGGCGATGCAGGTGGCGAGCTCCTCGGCGCCCCGCCCGAAGACGAACGGGTCACCGCCCTTGAGCCGCACGACGCGCAGCCCCTGGCTCGCGCGGTCCACGAGCACGGCCTCGATCTGCTCCTGCGTGGTCGTCTCGCAGTAGGGCTTCTTGCCGACGTCGACGATCTCGACCTCCGGTCGCAGGCCCTCGAGCAGCTCGCGCGGCGCGAGCCGGTCGACCACGACGACGTCGGCCTGCTCGAGCAGCCGCAGCCCGCGCACGGTGATGAGGCCGGGGTCGCCCGGGCCACCGCCGACGATCGCGACGTGGCCCCGCCGCGCCGGGGCGCTCACGAGAGCCTCACGAGAGCATCGCCGCGGTGGTGTCGTACCGGACGAGCACGAGGTCCACGACGCCGTCGTGCGCACCCAGCGGAGCCGTGACCACGACACCCTCCTGCTGCACGTCACGCACGACCTTGGCGAAGTGACCGTCGCCGAGCAGGTACGGCACGACGGCGATCGTGGTCGCGCCGCGTTCACGCGCCGACGCGATCACGGGCTGCAGGTCGGGTTGCCCGCCGCCCACGTAGGCGGCGGCGACGTCGTCGAAGGCGGCGACCGTCTGCAGCATCGCCGCCGTCTGCTCCACGTCGGCGGCCCCGTCCGGAACCGTGCTGCCGGTCGCGGCCAGCACGACCACGGTGCCGGGCTGCGGCGCGATGCCCGCCTCGCCCAGCCGCTCGCGCACGGCGGCGACGAGCAGGAGGTCAGGGCCCAGCGGCCCCGATGCCGTCACGGCTAGCTGCGGGTGGTCGTGCCGGGCGGTGCTGACCGCCCGGTCGATGTCGACCGAGGAGTGCACGCCGGTGCTCAGCAGCAGCGGCACCACCACCGCCTGCCGCAGTCCCTCGACCGCGAGGGCGGACAGCGCATCGGGCAGCAGCGGAGCACCGTGGCTCAGGTAGGCGAGCCGCACCACCTGCGACGGGCGCCGCGCGGTGACCGCGGTCGCGACCGCCGCCGCCGCGTCGTCGCCACCGGTGGCCCGCGATCCGTGGGCGACGAGCACGAGGGCGGGTGCCCCCGTCACCGGCTGCGCACCCATGGCTCCAGGGTGGCAGCCCCGCAGCCCGGAACGGCCGGTCAGGTGACCCCTCTCACGGTCCCCTGACGAACGGGTGCGGTCAGTCGCGGCCCGCGGCGCGACGCCGGATGGCGAGGCCCGCGCCGGTCGCGAGCAGCGCGACGAGACCGAGCGCGGCCGGCACACCCGTCGCCGCGAGGCTTCCCGACGGCTTGGTGACCTTCGTGCCGGAGACGGTGTGGTGCGGCTTCTTCACCGGCTTCTTCACCACCGTCTTGCCGGAGGAGCACGCGCTGCCGACGACGTAGTCCTGGTCCGCGCCCGCGTCGATGCCGATGGCGAGGAACACCGGGCCCAGCTCGGCGCTGTCCACCAGTCCGAGCGGCCACTGCAGCAGCGCGCCCGCCTTCGGGTTGCCGACGTCCGCGACCGGCACCGTCATCGTGAGCACGTGGTCGGCGAACGTCCCCTTGATCGACGCCTTGCTGTTGAACGCGAGGTCCGCGACGGTGCCGTCGTCGTAGCTCACGTCGCCGCTGACCGCCGCGACGGTCGCCTTGGCGTAGTAGAGGACGCCCTTGTACTCCCAGATGAGGGAGAAGTCGGCGCCGAACGGCTTGACGTTCGTCTCGAGGTCGGGTGACAGGGTCGGCCCCGACAGCGTCACGACGAGCGACTTCCCGTCGGCGGACGTCGTGACGGTGCCCTTCGTCAGGTCGAGGCTCGGGTCCTTCGTGAAGGACGGCAGCGACAGCACGTCGTCGGTGTTGCCGGCCGCCGTGGTGAACAGCGGCTTGCACGCGTCGTGCGTGGGATCGGCGACCTTGGCCTGCGCCTTCGGGCGTTGCGGCGTGAGGTTGCCGGTCGCGTCCTTCATGAAGTGCGCGACATCGATCACGCCGAAGCCCGACGTGTAGTCCCAGCCGGGCAGCGCGGTGAAGAACCCGTTGGCGCCGACGGTGACGTCGTAGAAGTCCGACGCCGCGGTGGGACCGGTCCCGAGCTTGTAGATCTCGGCCTGCGCGAAGCCGAGGCCCGCGGGCGTCGGCGCCGCCGCCTGCACGCGCGCCCACATGCCGACGTTCAGCGGGCTCGAGAGGCTCGTGCCCCCCGCGGGCACCTCGATGTGGTTGGAGAACACGTTGTAGCCCGCGGCGAGCTGGCCGCCGTAGAGCGCGGCGACGTCCGGCACGCCGCGGCACGTGGTGCCGGGGGCGTAGGGGGTGCCGGTCTCGTCGACAGCGCACGGCACGGCCATCGTCGTCACCGGCTTCATCCACGGCTGCTGCGCGAGGAAGTACGACGAGCCACCGCCCGCGGTCGGCTCGGTGTACTCGAGCTTGCGGTGCGTGAACGTGTCGTCGGTGGTCTCGATGTCGGTGCCGCCGACCGCGACGGCCCAGGGGCTGTCGGCGGGGTACTCCTGCATCGGCACGGGCTGCACGAGCAGGCCGTTGCCGGCGCCGAGCCCGGGCACGGCGACCTCGCCGCAGCCGCTCCCGGTGTCGCCCGTGCTGGAGAACAACGTGCGGCCTTCCATCGCGGCCGCGCGCAGGATCACCTCGTACTGCACCTCGGAGACGTTGCCGAGGCCCTGGCCGTACGGCAGCGGCGGGTTGATCGCGGGCTGGCCGGTGACCGGCGAGAGTGGGTTCTGCTCGCACTCACCGAAGCTCGCGTTCATCTGCAACGGGCCGTTGGGGTCGTCGCGCCACTTCGCGAAGGTCGGGAGGATGTCGGCGTCGAAGAAGCTCTTCGCGTCGTAGTAGGACAGCGACGAGAGGTCGGGGGCCATGCCCGTCACCGCTTGGGTGTCGAGGTCCCACTCGTCGGCGCCGAGGTTGAACGTGGTCTGCGCCGGATCGCCGCCGTAGACGACGCGGATCGGCACGCGGGGCAGCTTGTTGGTCTGCTCGAACAGCCGGAGGTCACTGATCAGCGGCGCGGTCTGCCCGGCGATGAACACGCCCGCGGTCGCGCCGCTCCCCCGGTTGGAGTCCGGCAGGTCGTAGACGGACCACAGCTGCTGCGGCGAGAACGGACCGTTCGGCGTGAGCCCGAGCACGTTCGGGTGCGGGCCGGCCTTCGCGTGGGCGCCGACCGCCTTCATCGGGTCCGGCACGTGCACCTGCTCGAACGTGTTGAGCCCGATGACCGTCTCGACGCCGAGCCGCGTGGGAACCGTCGGCGCCTGCGCGTTCGCGACGAACGAGCGACCCCCGAGCCGGTACGCACCGAAGTCGACGTGGAAGAGCCGGGCGAGCGACGCGATGCTGGCCTCTACGTTGACGAGGTCGCCCGCGCCCGCCACGGACTCGACGGTGGCGCCACCCGCGCGCAGCCAGGCGACGGTCGCGTCGGTGCGCGCCGCGGGCACGCCGAAGCGCGCGTCGTACTGGGCCGGGCTGAGGTAGTGGTGGTAGCTCGGCGAGCCCGGCGTGTAGATCGCCCGGGCGAGCGCCGCCTCACCCGCGTCGTCGGGGTGGACCAGCGCGACCGTGACCGACAGCTGACGCGCCGGGTCGGCGGCGCCGACGCGCGTCGCGTGGGCGAGGCTCGCCAGCACGGTGCGCGTGAGCACCGTGCTGGCCCCGTCGACGCGTGCGTGCATCCACGCGGGCAGCGCCACCGACGCGCCGACGGTGCGCTGCGCGGGGCGGCTCACCGCGACGGCGGAGCCGGCGCCGGCCACCACGAGGGCGGCGACGGCGATGCTGACGGTCGGGCGGCGGGACGGCGAACGCACGTGCGGATGCCTCTTCCGAGATCAGGGGGACGTCGATCGTGCATGTGGATCAGGTGTGAACCTTGTCCGCATCGTCCCGGATCCTCCTGAGAACCGCCCGCGGGACACTCGGGACGTGTCACGCCCAGGTTTCGTGGCGCCGATGCTCGCCACGGCCGGGCCGGTGCCCCTTGACGGGGGCGAGTGGGTCGCCGAGGTGAAGTGGGACGGCTACCGCGTCATCACCGCGGTGACCACCGCCGGTGACGTCCGCGCGTGGACGCGCAACGAGAAGGACGCTCTCGGCCGGTTCCCGATGCTCGCGGGCCTGCAGGCGCTGGCGCGTGACGTGGTGATCGACGCCGAGGTCGTCGCGTTCGGCGCCGACGGCCGGCCGTCGTTCGAGGCGCTGCAGCAGTGGCCGGTGCCCGGCGGCGCGCTCGCGCTGATCGCGTTCGACGTGCTGCACCTCGACGGCGAGCCGACGGTCGGGCTGACCTACGACGAGCGGCGCGACCTGCTCGTCGGCCTGGGCCTCTCGCACGAGACCGGCCACGCGCAGGTCGCCGACGTGCACGGCAGCCCGCAGGAGCTGTGGGCCGCGACCAAGGAGCTCGGCCTGGAAGGCATCGTCGCGAAGCGCCGCGACAGCCGGTACGAACCGGGCCGGCGATCGCGCGCGTGGATCAAGGCGAAGCACGTGCGGGAGACCGAGGTCGTCGTCGCCGGGTGGAAGGAGGGCGACGGCGGGCGGGCCGGCCGCATCGGATCGCTGCTCCTCGGCGTGCACACCGACGACGGCTTCGTCTTCGCCGGTCACGTCGGCACCGGGTTCACCGAGCGCGCGCTCGCCGACATGAGCCGGCGCCTCGCACCGCTGCACCGCAACACATCGCCCTACGACACTCCGGTGCCACGAGCCGATGCGAAGGGCGCGCAGTGGGTGGAGCCCGTCCTCGTGGGAACGGTCGCCTACACGGAGTGGACGTCGGACGGCCGGCTGCGCCACCCGTCGTGGAAGGGTCTGCGCGAGGACATCGAGGCGAGCGAGGTCACCCGTGGTTGAGGTGCGCCGTGCCTGAGAAGGTGCAGGTGGAGGTCGAGGGCCGTCGCCTCGTCCTGTCCAACCTCTCGAAGCGGCTGTACCCCAGCGGCTTCCTCAAGGCCGAGGTCATCGACTACTACACCCGCATCGCGCCCGTGCTGCTGCCCCACCTCGCGGGTCGACCGCTCACCGTGAAGCGCTACCCGGACGGCAGCGAGGGCAAGTTCTTCTTCGAGAAGAACGCGCCGTCGCACACCCCGGACTGGGTGCGCCGCGTGACGCTGCCGGTGCCGGGCTCGACCAAGCAACGCGAGACGATCGACTTCGTCGTCGTGGAGGAGCTCGCGACGCTGGTGTGGCTCGCGAACCTCGCCGCACTCGAGCTGCACACACCGCAGTGGACCGTCGGTCCGAAGGGCGGCGTGCACGAACCGGACCTGCTGGTCATCGACCTCGACCCCGGCCCGCCCGCGACGATCACGAAGTGCTGCGAGGTCGCGCTCCTCGCCCGCCCGCTGCTGCCGGAGGGCGCGCTCGCGAAGACGAGCGGCAACAAGGGCATGCAGATCGTCGCGCCGTGGCCCGGGCGCCGGGACCGTGCGGGCGGGCCCGTCAAGCACAGCGGCGACTCGTCGGAGGCGGCGAAGCAGCTCGCCGAGCTGCTCGAGAAGGAACACCCGGAGCTCGTCGTCTCGAAGATGGCGCAGGCCGTGCGGCCCAACAAGGTCTTCGTCGACTGGTCGCAGAACAACCGCGCGAAGACGACGGTCAGCGTCTACTCGCTGCGCGCCCGCGACATGCCGGCGGTCTCGACGCCGCTCACGTGGGACGAGGTGGCCGAAGGCGCCGACGGCCGGGTCCTCCACTTCACGGCACCCGACGTGCTCGCCCGCGTGGAGGAGATGGGCGACCTGTTCGCTCCCCTCGTCCCGGGTGCGTGACGCGGACGTCCTTGCCAGCGCAGAGGGACAGGGACAGAGTCGGGGCATGGTCGACACCAGGCACGGCGTCCCGCCCGTCCGGCTGACCGACGAGGCGCTGGCCCGCGAGCTGGAGCGACTGCACGCGACGCGGCGCGAGACGTTCTTCCACGGCAGCGAGGACGCGCTCGAGGTGCACACCGAGCGGATGCTCGAGCTGGAGGGCGAGTACCTGCGCCGCTTCCCCGAGCGCGTCGTGCCCGACCCCGGCCGCACGCGGGCCGGCAGCCGGCACGCCGCCGGGCAGCGATGACCGCCCGGTCATAGCAACCCGCGGCATCCGGCAAGCCACCGGGCCGGAACGCCACGCCCCCCACGATCGGTGAGCGCGGCGCCCACGCCACTAGCCTCAGCGCATGGCAGCGGCGGCGGGTGACGGCGAGGACCGCCGCGGGCGCGCGCGCCTGCCCCGCAGTGCCCGCCGGGCCCAGCTCATGGGGGCCGCTCAGGAGGTCTTCGTCGCGCAGGGCTACCACGCCGCCGCGATGGACGAGATCGCCGAACGGGCGGGCGTCAGCAAGCCGGTGCTCTACCAGCACTTCCCCGGCAAGCTCGACCTGTACCTCGCGCTGATCGACCGGCACGCCGAGGAGCTGGTCAGCACGGTGCACGCGGCGCTCGCCGCCACCACCGACAACCGGGCGCGCGTCGCCGGCGCCATCGCGGCGTACTTCGACTTCGTCGACCGCGACGGCGAGGCGTTCCGGCTCGTCTTCGAGAACGACCTGCGCAGCGAGCCCGTCGTCGCCGACCGCGTGGAGTCCGCGCTGCGGTCGTGCATGGAGGAGATCGCCTCGGTCGTCGCCGCCGACACGCACCTGCCCGACGCCGAGGCGCGGATGCTCGCCGTCGGCCTCACCGGTCTCGCCGAGGTGGCCGCCCGCTGGTGGCTGTCCGAGGGCGGCAGCGACGGCCCGGTGAGCAAGGAGCGCGCGGTCGAGCTGCTCGCCCGCCTGTCGTGGCGCGGCATCGCGGGCTACCCCGGCCCGACCGGTTCGGCCGGTCCCGGCTGAGGGCTGTGCGAGGCTCTTCCTCGTGGAAGTCAAGATCGGTGTGCAGTACTCGCCGCGTGAGCTCGTCCTCGAGTCGACCCAGACGCCCGAGGAGGTCGAGGCGCTGGTCGCGAAGGCGCTGGCCGACGGCGGGCTGCTGTCGCTGACCGACGACAAGGGCCGGCGCGTGATCGTCCCGGCTGACAAGGTCTCCTACGTCGAGATCGCGCGCGCCGAGCAGCGTCGCGTCGGCTTCGCCGCCGGCTGATCAGCGGGTTCGCCACCGGCTGAGAGCCGTTACCGGGAGGCCACCCAATCGTGAGCCTCCTGTGACCTCCGCTGTCGGAGGTCGGTGCCAGGGTCGAGCCGTGGTGGTCGTGGGGTGGGTCGCGATCTCGCTCGCGGCTCTGGTGGCGCTCTGGGTCGTGCGCGACCTGCGGGTCGAACGGCGGGAGCGCGTGCCCAGCTGGGCGCGCAAGCCACGGCGCGAGAAGCGGCCGACGCAGGTCTACCCGAGCAGCCTGGTCATCCGCGACGCGCGGCTGTACCAGGACCCGTTCGGCCTGCGCACCCGCCGCCCCGACTGACACCGTCGGCCGACGCCATGCGCTGAACCCGTCGGGGCCCGGCTCAGGCGGGCAGGGGGGCGCGGTCGGGGCCGGCGGTGCGTGACGGGTCGCGGCCGCCGGCGAGCGCGACGTAGAGGCCCACCCAGTCGGCGAGGCCCGCGTGCGCGGCGAAGCGCGCGAGGGCGGGCCCGGCGTCGGGTGCGATCTCGGCGACGCCCACGCCGCCGGCGCGCGCGAGCGAACGCGCTTCGTCGACCGCGGGTGACAGCTCGGCGTCGGGCAGCAGCACGAGGTGACGGGGCGTCGAGTCGACGTCGTCGGCACGGTCGCGGAAGAAGTCGTCCTCGTCGGCGGCCGGCGACCGCGACGGCTGCTCGAGCAGCGCGGCCTGGGTCGACAGCGCGCCCGGCAGCGCGGCGGACACCGCCGCCATGCCGGCGGCCGCGAGCCGTTCGGCGAACCGCTCGGCGGCGACACCGATCAGCGCACCGTCGCCCCACACGATGGGCACGGTGCCGGCGAGGTCGTGGGCGAGCGCCTTGGCCGGGTTGACGAACGACTCGGCCGACGGGTGGCAGCGGCGGGCCAGCTCCTCGAGCACGGTCGCCGCGGTCTCGAGGGTGACCGGCGGTGTGGGCGCGACGTTCGCCGCGTCCCCGAGGACCGCGAGGGCCGGCAGGACGCTCCAGAGCTCGAGGCCCGGTGGCGTGGCCGGGATCGGCACGAGCGTGCCCCGGCCCTGCTCGACGACCTCGGCGATGGACGTCCGGGCGCCCGCGACCGCGGCGACGTGGCTGCCGCGCCGCACCACCTGCTCCAGCGCGGTGGCGACGAGCGGATCGTCGACGCCCGCCGCGCCGACGACGAGGTCGACCGGCCCGATCCAGCCGGGCAGCTCGTCGGGGTGCGCGACGGCGAGCAGCACCGGCCCGCCCGTGCCGCAGGCCGCGACCCATGCGCGGGCGGCGATGGCGGCCACGCCCCGCCCGACGAGGAGCACCGCGCGCGGACGGCCGTCCTCGCGGATGCGGGACAGGTCGGCCTCGTGCGCGAGCGTCCCGGACTCGCGGACGCGGGCCGCGGCGGACGCGACGGCGGCCGCGTGGTCCTGCGGGTCGAGCTCAGCCAGCACCGCCGGCCCGAGGTCGTCCAGGTCCGCGCCCACGACTACCTGATCCGTTTCATCGGTGGCGGCTCACGCCCGAGCCAGGAAACGGATCACGACGGTGACCTAGGCGGGCCCGACGTCGTGGACGGCGGCGCCGATCCCCTGCGGTCCGGGCGTGGCCTCGTCGAGCAGCATCACCGGGATGTCGTCACGGACCGGGAACGTGGTGAGGCAGCGCTTGCACTGCAGCGCCTCGGCCTTGGGGTCGTCCTCGGTGCCGACGGACAGCGGCGCGTGCACCTCGCACGGGCAGGCGAGGATGTCGAGGAGCGTCTGGTCGAGCTGCATGGCGTCAGCCTCGCACGAGCGCGAGGACCTCGTCGCGCACGCGCACCATGTCGGCGACCTCACGGCCCTCGCCGTTGAAGCGGAGCAGCGGCTCGGTGTTGCTCGGGCGCAGGTTGAACCACCATCCCTCGGCGTCCCACGCGTCGACGGTGAGCCCGTCGAGGTGGTCGGTGGACACGCCGGCGCGGCCGGTGAACGCCGCTTCGACGGCCGCGGTGCGTGCCGCCGCGTCATCGACGGTCGAGTTGATCTCACCGCTCGCGTGGTAGCGCAGGTAGGGCGCGAGCACGGCGGACAGCGGCTCTTCGCTCTCACCGAGCGCGGCGAGGACGTGCAGCGCCGCGAGCATCCCGGAGTCGGCCCGCCAGAAGTCGCGGAAGTAGAAGTGGCCGGAGTGCTCGCCGCCGAACACCGCACCGGTGCGCGCCATCTCGGCCTTGATGAAGGAGTGCCCGACGCGCGTGCGCACCGGAGTGCCTCCGTGCTCGCGCACGAGCTCCGGCACCGACTTCGACGTGATGAGGTTGTGGATGATCGTGCTGCCCGGATCGCGGGCGAGCTCGCGGACCGCGACCAGGCCGGTGAGCGTCGACGGCGACACGATGTCGCCCTTCTCGTCGACGACGAAGCACCGGTCGGCATCGCCGTCGAACGCGAGACCGATGTCGGCGCCCGTCTCGCGCACCCGCTTCTGCAGGTCGACGAGGTTCTCCGGCTCGATCGGGTTCGCCTCGTGGTTCGGGAACGTGCCGTCGAGCTCGAAGTAGAGCGGGTCGACGCTGATGCTCGCGATCGGGCCGAGCACCTCGGGCACCGACATGCCACCCATGCCGTTGCCGGCGTCGACGACGACCTTGAGCGCGCGCCCGCCGTCGAGCGGCACGAGCGTGCGCAGGTAGTCCGCGTACTCGCCGACCATCGCGCGCTGCGAGATCGTGCCCTGCGGCCCGTCGTAGGCCGGGACGCCCTGCGCCACAAGCGCTTCGATGTCCTTGAGGCCGGTGTCCTGGCCGACCGGCGCCGCGCCCGCCCGGCAGAGCTTGATGCCGCCGTACCTGCCGGGGTTGTGGCTCGCGGTGAACACCGCACCGGGCAGGTCCAGCGAGCCGGACGCGTAGTAGATGAGATCGGTCGGGCCGAGGCCCGCTTCGATCACGTCGGCGCCCTGGCTCGTCGCTCCGGCGGCGAACGCCTCGGCGAGCGTCCTGCTGTGCGGCCGCATGTCGTAGGCCGTGACCACCGTCAACTTCTGGCGCTGCCCCGCGTCGAGCACGCGCACGAACGCGGCACCCGCCGCGCGCGCGATGTCGTCGTCCAGCTGGTCGGGGTAGACGCCGCGCACGTCGTACGCCTTGAAGATGGCCGAGAGGTCTTTCGTCACGGACCAGACGCTAGTCGGCGCCGGTCACGCGCCCTCCCGGACGGCGATCAGGACGGGGTGGGCAGCGCGCGCAGGTGGCCGCGGCGGCCGAGCTCGCCCACGGGCTGCACGGGCGACGCGGGCCGGGCGGCTTCGCGCACGGCGTCGGCGAGGGCCTCGAGGTCGTCGCGCGAGGGCAGCACACCCGCCGGGTCCGCGTCGGTCACGCGCACGACCTGCCAGCCGCGCGGCGCCGTCAGCCGGTTCGCGTGCTCCTCGCAGAGGTCGTAGGCGTGCGGCTCGACGAACGGCGAGAGCGGGCCGAGGACGCAGGTGGAGTCCGCGTAGGCGTAGGTGAGCGTGGCGACCGGCGGGGACGAGCACGCCGAGCGCGAGCAGCGCCGCTGCCTCAAAGGACCCTCCTCGCGCCTCACCCGTGGACCGTCGGAGGACCGACGATAGGCGGCTCGTGCGTCGCGGGCGAGGAAGCGCGCCGATCGAGCCGTCCTACGCTCGCGGCATGACCGGTCCGACGCCACCGCGGCGGCGACGCGACCGCCGCGGCCACGGCCTGCGGGGCATGCTCGTGCCCCACCCCACCGGCCACCCCGCGCTGGACCGCAGCCTCGGCCTGTCGACGGTGACGCCGCTGGCCCGCACCCGGTCGGAGCGGTTCGACGACCTGGTGCTCGACGCCCGCGACCACCTGATGGTCCGCTGGGGCAAGGAGCTCGCCGACGTCGACTTCGCGGTGGCCGACGTGCCCCCGGAGCAGCAGGAGGGCATCCCGTTCGACGAGGAGCTCGCGTCGGTGCCGCTCGCCGGGGTGCACCCCGCGCGGCGCGACAGCCGCGCGCGGATCGTGCTCTACCGGCGGCCGATCGAGGCGCGCGCGTTCGACGAGCTCGACAAGGCCGACCTGGTGCTCGACGTCGTCATCCACGAGGTCGCGGACCTGCTCGGCCTCTCGCCCGAGGTGATCGACCCCGAGGGCCACGGCGACCCGGACGACGACGACTGAGGAGCGACGACTGAGGAGCGCCGGCTGATCAGCGCCGGGCGTCGACGAGCGGGACGGTGATGTCGGGCTGCACGACGGGCAGGCCGACCGACGACGCGCCGGCGGTCACCGGGATGCCACCGAGCAGCGGCCCGTTGTAGCCCAGCTCCTCGACGAACGCGGCCGCGAAGATCGGCGGTGAGCCGGCGTCGGGCACGATCTGCACGACCTGGTCCTTGCCGGCGGCGTGCCCGGCGAGGCCGTGCAGCGGCACCTGCACCTCCTCGCCGGCGGGGATGTCCACGGACAGCGGACCGCCGGGCGGGAACGTCGTGATCGTCACGTGGGCCGGACGGTTCGCGAACGTGGTCAGGGTGAGCACCGTGTCGAGCGACTTGCCGACGCGCAGGTCGGTCAGCACCGTCGGCCCGGCGACACCGGGGCCCGCGCCGAGGTGCAGCGTCTCGGCGTAGCAGCCCGCCGGGTCGTCCGCGCAGAGCTGCTGCGACGGTCCGATCTTCTCGATGCCCTGCACCATCGCGCCCGCGACGATGGGCGTGCCGTCGTCGCTCTTGATGCGCAGCGTGACGGGGCTGCCGTTGAGGACGTTGTCGAGGACCTTCGGCCCGACCACCGTGACCGACTGCGCCGGCACCAGCAGCTGCGCGAGCGTGCCGGCCGTGCCGCCGACCGCGGTCGACGGGACGAAGCGGCCTCCGGGCTTGGCGGGCGTGTCCTTCGTCGCGGCTTGGCCGGCATCGGTGATCTCGACCGAGACGGTCGTGTCCCGACCGGTCGGGTTCCCGATGGTCAGCGTGTGGTGGTAGGCCGACGGCGCGGTGAGGGTGTTGTCGGCCGATCCGGGGACGCCGGCGATGACGAGCGTCGACGCGGCCTGCGTCTGCTGCGGGACGGGGTCGACGCCCTGCGGCTTGTCGCCCTGCCGGAGCTCGTCGATGGAGCTGGCGACCCGGCCGCGCGTCGCGATGACCTCGACGGCCATCGCGTCCTGATCCGGCGCGAGGTCGGCGAGCTTCACCTTCTGCGTCGTGTGCGGGCCCAGCTGGTAGCCGCGGGTCAGCGACGGTGACACCTCGCCGTCGACGGTGAGGCCGACGACGTCGACGTCGGCCGGCGTGTCGTCGGCGTTGGTGAGCGTCAACGTGCTGACGACGCCCGCGCCGGTGGAGACGCCGGCGAAGTACGCGTCGGTGACCGGCGGCGTGCAGCGGTCCCACGCGTAGCCGCGGCGCTCACCGGTGGAGGCCCGCGTCAGCCGGCTGGCGACGAGCCCGCCCGCGAGGTCACCGGCGGCCGTGACGACGAGCGGCTGGTCGACGGGCTGCGTGACGTCGGCGTACCCGCCGGTGCCGGTGGACGTGAGCGTCACGGCGGTAGGTGTCTTGTAGGCGGTGACCGGCGCGACGCTGACGGAGCCGCCCCCGAGGCGACCCGTGCCGATGACCGTGCGCGTCTGCACGGTGTCGCTCTGCGCGGGGGCGTCGGGGCACACGAGCGTGCGGCCGAGGACCGCGCCGGTGGTGGTCGGGCGCGCTCCCCCGCCGTGCGAGTCCTTCGGACGGGTGGCGGCCGCCGCGCCCATGACGAGGACGAGGCTCACGCCGGCGGCGACCGGCGCGGCGAAGCGGCTGGAGACCATCAGCCCTCCTCCTCACCCGGTGCGACTGCATCACTCGGCAGGACGTCGTCAGCCGCGGGTGCCGACGTCGCGGTGTGCTTCGGCCCGCGCCGCAAGCGCAGCGTCGCCGACCCGGCGGGTGCGGGCGCCGGTTCCGGCTCGGGCTCGTCGTCGGGTGCGACGTCGTCGAGCGTCTCCGCGTCGCTGCCGGCGCTCGGCGCGGCGAGCACGAGCACCACGAGCAGGCCGATGATCGCGAGCACGACGAGGGCGTCGTGCCCTGAGGCATCACGCGAGATCACGAGGTGACCCCCACCGGCGGGCACCTCGAAGGCCTGCGCCCAGCCCCACGCCGTGCGCCGCTTGAGCGGGTGGCCGTCGATGCGCGCCCTCCACCCGCCGTTGGCGGCTTCGGCGAGCACGAGCAGCCGGCCGCCGGGACCCGCGGGGATGTCGGCGTGCGCGCCTTCGCGGCCGCTCGCGACGATCTGCGGCGGGTTGGCGACGAGGTCAGGGATCGCGGGGCCGCGGCCCGCGCCGGCCGTGGCGACCGCCGGGGCGGTCGCCTGCGCGGCGAGCGCGGGCGCGAGCAGCTGCAGGCGACCCGTCGGCACCGTCGCCTCGACCGTCCAGATGCCCGCGGCGAACGGCGTCTCGCGCCGGGCGAGCGCGGGCTGCGCGTCGAGCGCGTCGGTCAGGTTGGTGCGCGCATCACCGGGGACGACGACGACCCGCACGTCGAACGTCGCGAGCACCTGCGCGGCATCGGTGCCGCGGTTGGTCGCGAGGTCGCGCACGACCAGGCCGAGCAGGTGCCGCGCGGTCTTGCCGCCGGGCAGCTCCTCGTCGCCGAGCCGTGGGCCCGCGAGCCCGCGCAGGTCGTAGTGGATGCCGGTGTCGGTGCGGCGCAGCACCAGCACGCGCTGACCGCTGTCGTGGTGGGCGGTGGCGTCGGCGACGACGTCCGGCGGGAGCAGCACGTCGTCGGCGCGGTGCAGCGGACCCTGCGCACCGCGCGCGATCCACCAGATGCCGGTGGCCGCGGGCGCCGCGAGGCATGCTCCGGCGAGCAGCGTCGACACGAGCTGCCGCCACCCGAACGCGGTCGCGGCGAGGCGGTCGCGCAGGTGCTCCGCGGAGATCGCGGCGGCGCCGAGCATGCCGGCGGCGCCGATGGCCATCGGCGTGCCGGGCCACGCGCGGCCGACGCCACCGATGCCGGCGACGTGGATGCGACTCACGACGAGCGCGGCGCCGATGCCGCTGATGCCGAGCAGCCAGAGCAGCGCGGCCGCGCGGCGGCGGTCGATGTCGACGCGGCCGAGCGCCAGGATGGCGGCGAGCACGAGCGGCGCCGTGAAGACGGCCGGTGGCAAGCCGGTGCCGCCGGGGTGGAGCAGGCCCAGCGCGACGGGCCCGGCCGTGGCCGACGGCGTGAGCCCACCGATGCCGGCCCCGCGGCCGAGTCCGGTGATGAGGACCGTCGGCGAGCCGAGCAGGTGCGGCAGGTACGGCAGCGCGAGCACGCCCGGCACGACGAGCGCGATGGCGACCGCGCGCAGCCGGCGGGCCGTGCCGGCGACGTCGGTGACGCCCGCGGCGGTGACCAGCGCCCACCCGCCGAGCAGCAGCAGCGCGGCCGCGGTCCAGGCCTGCGGCGAGAACGCGGCCGCGATCGCGAGCGCCAGGCCCATCGACCATGCGCGTCGCCACCCACCGCGGGCCGGGTCGGTGCCGACGACGCGGGCTCCGGCGACGAGCAGACCCGGCAGCAGGACCACGACGACGCAGGTGTCGAAGTGCCCTCCGGCGACCGCACCGGTGAGCACCGGCATGGTCGCCCACGACACCGCGACCCACGCGCGCAGCGCAGCGTTGTCGATGAACGCGCGGCTCGCGCGCCACGCGGCGAGGCCGGCGAGCGGCGCCGCGCCGATGAGCAGGACGTCGAGCGCGAGGCCGGGCCGGCCGAGCGTGATCGTGGACAGCAGTGCGAGCCACGGCGTCCACGGCGCCGCGGGTGCGGCGGTGCCGCCGGCCGGCCCCGGGTGCCACGTCGCGAACCACGACGCCCAGAGGTCGCTCGCGCCCTTCGGCGCGGGCAGCAACCGCCCGCCGAACAGCACGCCGCTGCCGATGAGGTGCCGTGCGGCGACGAGCGTGACGACGAGCAGGCCGAGGGGGACGAGCAGCCCGGGGCGCAGCAGCAGCGCCCGCAGCCGGCTCGTGTCGTCACCGAGGAGGTCGTCCTCGTCCTCCTCCGACGGCCCGGTCTCGAGCCGCACCACACGGTCCTCGATCTCGCCGGAGCTCACCAGCAGGTCGGACGCCGCGCCGATGCGCGAACGCAGCCGGGCGCCCGGCGGCGGGAGCAGCGCGCGCACGCCGGCGCGATCGCCGCGGCGCTGATCCGAGCGCCAGGAACGACCGCGCAGCACCCGGCCGAACCCGGCGAGCAGGCTGCGCACGGCGTCGATCTCGTCGCGCGCGTGGTGGGGACGACGGGTGAGCAGATCACCGAGGGCGCGGAGCAGCCCACCGATGACGACGACGAGCAGCACGAACGGCAGCGCGAGGCCCCGCGCGTTGACGGCCTGCACGTGCAGCGCGTGCCGGCGGTCGGCGCGACGCGGCGGCCCTTCGACGGCCGCGAGCGCGCGG
>DASZYF010000050.1:0-9392 GCA_035545535.1 Mycobacteriales bacterium
GCCTCGTCGACCAGCGGGTGGTCGACCGGCGGCACCGGGTCCTGCCAGATGAGCGGCTCGGCCGGCACGTCCTTGCCGACGTAGCGCGTGATCGGCCCCATGTCGCGGTGCGTGAGCTTGAACCACGCCTTCGCGTACGCCTGCGCGAACTCGTCCGGGTTCTCGTGGAACCGCTTGGAGATCGGCCCGTAGATCGGGTCGAAACGCAGCGCGAGGTCGGTCGTCAGCATCATCGGCGCGTGCCGCACGGCCGGGTCGTGCGCGTCCGGCACGGTGCCCTTCGCCTCGGGGTTCTTCGGCGTCCACTGCTTCGCGCCGGCCGGGCTCTCGGTGAGCTCCCAGTCGTAGGCGAACAGGTTGTCGAAGAAGCCGTTGTCCCAGACCTTGGGGTTGTTGGTCCAGGCACCCTCGAGCCCGCTCGTCGTGGTCGACGGGCCGGACCCGGTGCCGTGCGTGTTGCGCCAGCCGAGCCCCTGCTCCTCGATGCTCGCGGCCTCCGGCTCGCGACCGACGTACTCGTCCGGGTTCACCGCGCCGTGCGCCTTGCCGAACGTGTGGCCGCCCGCGATGAGCGCGACCGTCTCCTCGTCGTTCATCGCCATGCGGGCGAACGTCTCGCGGATGTCGCGCGCCGCGGCGAGCGGGTCCGGGGTGCCGTTGGGGCCTTCCGGGTTCACGTAGATGAGGCCCATCTGCACGGCGCCGAGCGGCTCCTCGAGCTCGCGGTCACCGGAGTAGCGCTGGTCGTCGAGCCAGACGTCCTCGGGGCCCCAGTAGATGTCGTCGTCGGGCTCCCAGATGTCCTCGCGGCCGCCGCCGAACCCGTAGGACGGCAGACCCATCGACTCCATCGCCACGGTGCCGGCGAGGATCATCAGGTCACCCCACGACACCGCCCGGCCGTACTTCTTCTTCACCGGCCAGAGCAGGCGACGGGCCTTGTCGAGGTTGCCGTTGTCCGGCCAGCTGTTGAGCGGCGCGAACCGCTGCGCGCCGGTGCCACCCCCGCCGCGACCGTCGGCGATGCGGTAGGTGCCCGCACTGTGCCAGGCCATGCGGATGAACAGCGGCCCGTAGTGGCCGTAGTCGGCCGGCCACCAGTCCTGCGAGTCCGTCATCACCGCGACGAGGTCCCGCTTGAGCTCGTCGAGGTCGACGGCCGCGAACGCCGTCTTGTAGTCGAAGTCGTCGCCGAGCGGGTTCGACCGGGGCTCGTGCCGCTCGAGCACCTTGAGGTTCAGCTGGTTCGGCCACCACATCTGGTTGGACCGGCTCACCATGGGTGGGGTCTCGCTGCTGTCAGACACCTGGCTCCTCCTCGAGCATCACGCGGATCGGGCGCGCTTGTTGGACTTCTTCTGGCAGGCGGGGCACAGGCCCCAGAACGTCACCTCGGCCTCGTCGACGAGGAAGCCGCCGGCGTTCGAGGGGTCGAGGCAGGGGGCGGAGCCGGTGACGCAGTCGACGTCGCCGACCGCGCCGCAGCGGCGGCACACGATGTGGTGGTGGTTGTCGCCCGCCCGCGCCTCGAACAGCGCCGGGCTCCCGGCGGGCTCGATGCGGCGTACGAGCTCGGCCTCGGTGAGTGCGGCGAGGGCGTTGTAGACGGCCTGCGCGGACACGGCGTGCAAGCGAGCGCGGACCTGTTCCACGATCTGGTCGACGGCCAGGTGGCCGCGGTGCTCGCGCAGGACGGCCAGCACCGCCGCCCGCTGCGCGGTGACCCGCAGGCCCGCGTCGCGGAGCTCGGCAGTGATGTCCACGTCGGCCACGAGAGCAGATTAAGTCTTTTCTTGGAACCAATCAAGTCTTGTCGGCGAGTGCGCGTCCACGTCAGCCCGCCTGATAGCGGCGGAACAGCGCGACGAGGTCCTCCTGCGCCTCCCGGGACAGGGACTCCGGCTCGACCCGGCCGAGCGCGGCGATGGTCGTGCGGATCTGCTCGAGGTAGGTGCTGCAGTGCGGACAGTCGGCGAGGTGCCGCTCGAGGCGCGCGCGGTCCGGCCGGGAGAGCGCACCCTCGAGGTAGTCGGTGACGAGCGCCACCGCGTCACGGCAGGCGAGGGCCGCGCGCCGTCGCGAGAACCAGCTCATGCCCTACACCTCCCCGATCTTGTCCGTCAGGCAGGCACGCACGCGCGCCCGGCCGCGGTGGAGCAGCACGCGCTGGTTGACCGCGGTGAGGCCGAGCAGCGCGCACACCTCCTCGGCTGACTGTCCCTCGACGTCGCGCAGGGTTACGACCTGCCGCTGGGTCTCCGGCAGGGCGTCGAGGCAGGCCCGCACGTGGGGGGCGGCCTGCGCGGCGACGAGCCGGTCCTCCACCGCGTCGGTCCACGGCCTGGGGGGCTCGGCCCACGCGCCGTCCGCGGTGAACAGCTCCGGCGGGGCGCTGGCCTCGTCGGTGAGGTCGACGGGCTTCGACCGGCTCTCGCGCACCCCCGTGGTGCGGGCCCGGTTGGTGACGATGCGGAACAGCCAGGTGGCCAGCGAGGAGCGGCCTTCGAAGCGGTCGATGCCGCGGATCACGCCGACCCAGGTGTCCTGCACGACCTCCTCGGCGATGGCCGGGCTGGAGACGAACGACAGCGCCAGGCGCAGCAGCGGCTTGTGGTAGCGGTTCACGAGGTCGACGAACGCCTGCTCGTCGCCGGCCTGCAGCCGGCGGACGAGGTCCGCCTCGTCGTCCCCCGCCACGGTGCGCAGAGTAAGCCAGCCGGATCAGCACGGGCACGGGGACCGAGCACGGACACGTCGGGACAGCCATGCTCTAGGCATGGGCCGCATCACGCAGCGCCGCCGCGTCACCCGCATCGCCGGTGAGGCCGGCACGACGGGTCTGGACACGCTCGTCGTCGAGGAACCGCTGGAGATCCGCCTGGGCGGCGAGCCGGTCGCGGTGACCATGCGCACGCCCGGTCACGACATGGACCTCGCCGCGGGGTTCCTCGTGAGCGAGGGGCTCGTGGTCGCCACGGAGGACCTGCGGACGTTGACCTACTGCGCGGGGGACGCGCTGGAGAACCAGTACAACGTGCTCGACGCGCGCCTGGCCGGGGACCACCGAGCGCCGGCCTCCTCGGTGCGGCGGGCGCTGACGACGTCGAGCGCCTGCGGGCTGTGCGGCAAGGCGCAGGTCGAGCAGATCCGCACCGCGCTGGTGCACGACCTGCGGGCCGACCCGACGGTCGTCGACGCGGCGTTCATCCGGTCGTTGCCGGACCGCCTGCGCGGCGCCCAGGAGGTGTTCGACCGCACCGGCGGCCTGCACGCCGCCGGGCTCTTCGACGCGGCGACCGGTGCGCTGCTCGTGGTGCGCGAGGACGTCGGCCGGCACAACGCGGTCGACAAGGTCGTCGGCTGGGCGCTGCGGGACGGCCGCCTCCCGCTGCGGGGGACGGTGCTCTTCGTCTCGGGCCGGGCCTCCTTCGAGCTGGCACAGAAGGCCGCGGTCGCCGGGATCCCGGTGCTCGCCGCGGTCTCCGCCGCGTCGTCGCTCGCCGTCGACCTGGCCGAGGAGACCGGCCTCACGCTGATCGGGTTCGTCCGCGAGGACCGCATGGTCGTCTACGCCGGCGCCGGACGCATCGCGTTGTCCGCCGGCGTCGAGGTCAGCGCATGAGCCGCCGCGAGGTCACCGACGACGACAGCGGCCTCCGGGTCGGCCACGCCTCGGCGGCGGCCGCCGGCGTGCCCGGCGTGGTGCACGCCCTCGAGCACGCCTACCGCGAGATGGGCGCCACCCGGTCGCTGCGCACGCTGCGCGCGCTGAACCAGAAGGACGGCATCGACTGCATGTCGTGCGCGTGGCCGGACCCTCCGCAACGCCGCCCGGCGGAGTTCTGCGAGAACGGGGCGAAGGCCGTCGCGTGGGAGGCGACCCGGACGACGGTGCCCACCACGTTCTGGGCGGAGAACAGCCTGAGCGAGCTCGCCACGCGCAGCGAGCACTGGCTCGGTCAGCAGGGTCGCCTCGTCGAGCCGGTGCACAAGGCCGCGGGCAGCGACCACTACGCACCGATCAGCTGGGAGGACGCGCTCGCCGTCATCGGCCGGCACCTGCGCGCGCTCGCGTCACCGGACGAGGCGACGTTCTACACCTCCGGCCGTGCGTCCAACGAGGCGGCCTACACCTACCAGCTCTTCGTCCGCACGTTCGGCACGAACAACCTGCCCGACTGCTCGAACATGTGCCACGAGAGCACGAGCGTCGCGCTGGCCGAGACCATCGGCGTCGGCAAGGCGAGCGTCGCGTACGAGGACTTCGCCAAGGCCGACCTCATCGTCATCATGGGGCAGAACCCCGGCACGAACCATCCGCGGATGCTCACCGCGCTGGCCGAGGCGAAGAAGGCGGGCGCGCAGATCGTCGCCGTCAACCCGCTGCCGGAGGTGGGCCTGCAGCGCTTCAAGGACCCGCAACGCCCGAGCGGCGTCGTCGGCCGGGGGACGCGGCTGGCCGACCAGTTCCTGCAGGTGCGCCTCGGCGGCGATCTTGCTCTGCTGCAGGCACTCTCGCGGCGAGTGATCGCGGCGGACGAGGCCCGCGACGGCACGGTCCTCGACCATGCGTTCCTCGCGCAGCACACCCGTGGGTTCGACGCGTTCCGTGCGCACCTGCGCGGGCTCGACATCGACGACGTGCGGGCCGCGACCGGCCTCGACGACGCCGAGATCGACGCGCTCGCCGAGCGCTACATCAGCGCGGAGCGCGTCATCGTCTGCTGGGCGATGGGCCTCACCCAGCACAAGCACGCGGTCGCGACGATCCGCGAGATCGTGAACCTGCTGCTGCTGCGCGGCAACGTCGGCCGTCCCGGCGCGGGCCTCGCACCCATCCGCGGCCACAGCAACGTGCAGGGCGACCGCACCATGGGCATCTGGGAGAAGCCTCGCCCGGAGTTCCTCGACGGCCTTGAGCGGGAGTTCGGCATCCCGATGCCGCGCCAGGACGGCTACGACACCGTCGAGTCGATCCGGCGCATGCGGGACGGCGACGTGAAGGTGCTCATCGCGCTCGGCGGCAACCTCGTCGCCGCGACGTCCGACACCCGGGTGACGGAACGAGCCGTGCGCCGCACCCGGCTGTCCGTGCAGATCTCCACGAAGCTCAACCACTCGCACACGGTCACCGGCGAAGAAGCGCTGATCCTCCCCGTCCTCGGCCGCACCGAGATCGACCGGCAGGAAGGCGGCGAGCAGATGGTCACCGTCGAGGACACGGTGTGCAACGTGCATGCCTCGCACGGGACTGAAGAGCCGGCATCACCGCTGCTCCGCTCGGAGGTCGCCGTCGTGTGCGGCATCGCGCAGGCCACGTTCGGCGATGTCAGCCCGGTCCCGTGGGCCGACTTCGCCCGCGACTACGACACCATC
Source organism: Mycobacteriales bacterium (assembly GCA_035545535.1). Lineage (GTDB taxonomy): Bacteria > Actinomycetota > Actinomycetes > Mycobacteriales > CAJCIY01 > DASZYF01. The sequence continues at coordinate 5,377 of DASZYF010000050.1, forward strand.
CGCGACCGCATCTCCCGCACCGTGCCCGGCTGCGAGGACTACAACCGCAAGGTCCGCGCCCCCGGAGGGTTCGTCCTCCCGCACGGCCCCCGGGACAGCCGGACGTGGCGCACGGAGAGCGGCAAGGCCGAGATCACGGCCAACGAGCTCGACTGGCCCCGCTGCCCACCGGGGCGGCTGCTGCTGCAGACCGTGCGGTCGCACGACCAGTTCAACACCACGATCTACGGACTCGACGACCGCTACCGCGGGGTGCGCGGCGGCCGTCGCGTCGTGTTCGTCAACCCGGCGGACCTGGCCGCGCTGGGCGTCGCGGACGGCGCCTGCGTCGACCTGCACTCCGAGTGGGCGGACGGCGTCGACCGGGTCGCCGAGCACTTCCGCGTCATCGCCTTCGACACCGCCCGGGGCTGCGCCGCGGCGTACTTCCCGGAGACGAACGTGCTCGTCCCGCTCGACAGCCAGGCCGACCGCAGTGGCACACCGACCAGCAAGGCGATCGTCGTCCGGCTGGAGCCCACGACAGCGCACGACTGATCTCCCTCCGGGGTGGGAACGCTCCGGGGCTCGGCGGCGTTGCTCCTGTGCGGCGCGAACGCACGCGTCGCCATGACGCTTTGGAAGGGCCCGTGAGCACCAACCTGTTCCGTCCGGATGCCGACCTCGACAGCGAGGCACCCGTCCTCGACCCCGTACGCCTCTACCTCGACGCCATCGGCAAGGTCCCGCTCCTCGACGCCGCCCAGGAGGTCGAGCTGTCGAAGCGCATCGAGGCCGGCCTGTTCGCCCAGCACAAGCTCGAGCAGGCCGACGCCCGCGAGATCCGGCTCCGCAAGGCCCAGCGGGCGGACCTCGAAGAGCTCGTCCGCGACGGCGAGCGGGCGAAGGACCACCTCCTGCGCGCCAACCTGCGCCTCGTCGTCTCGGTCGCGAAGCGCTACACCCGCACCGCGATGCCGCTGCTCGACATCGTGCAGGAGGGCAACCTCGGCCTGGTCCGGGCGGTCGAGAAGTTCGACTACCGCAAGGGCTACAAGTTCTCCACCTACGCCATGTGGTGGATCCGCCAGGCCATCAGCCGCGGCCTCGCCGAGCAGTCACGCACCGTGCGGCTGCCGGTCCACGTGGTCGAGGACGTCAACAAGATCGCCCGCGCCCGGCGTGAGCTCGAGGCGGTGCTCGACGGCACCCCGACGGTGGACCAGGTCGCGACCCAGGCCGGCCTGACCGTCGAGCGGGTGACGGACCTCGACCGTGTGGCGCGCGACCCGATCAGCCTCGATGTCGCGGTCGGCGACGACGGCGACGCGAGCTTCGGGGACTTCGTCATGGACACGGGCGCTGCCGGCCCTGACGAGCTCGCCGTGCGCGCCGAGCAGGCCCGCGCGCTGGACCTCGCCCTGCTGCAGCTCGACCGCCGCTCGGCGGACATCGTGCGGCGCCGGTTCGGCCTGCACGACGGCTCGGTGCAGACGCACGACGCGATCGGCAAGCAGCTCGGGCTGTCGCGTGAGCGCGTCCGCCAGATCGAGAAGGCCGCGCTCGAGGAGCTGCGCGCCGGCAGCGCTCTGGCAGAGCTCAACGCCGCCTGACCCGCGGCGCTGAGGTGGCCGTCAGTGGTCGTCGAAGCGCTTGGAATGCCCGACGTCGTCGTGGTGACGGAACGTGGCGTGTGACCCCACCGTGCCCGCTGCGAGCAACGCGCCGACCGCGACGCTCAGCACGACGAGGCTGAGCCGCGCGCCCCGACCGCGCACCGCAACGCGCCGCTTGAGATCAGCGGCGATCAGTGCGGGAACACGCCACAGGTAGTAGAGGACGTGGAGCGCGGCCAGGCCGACCCAGACGATGAACGACGCCTTGTGGAGCAGCATCCATGGCCCGGCGTCGCGCCCGTACGCCCACAGTGCGATGCCGCTGCCCAGCACGCCGACCGTCGAGAGCACGAGCAACGGCGCGAGGACACGCATCGGCAGCCACGGCGGCCCCTTGCGGACGTACTCGGTCTCGTGCGTGTAGTAGCGCGCGAAGCGCCAGCCGGTCGCCCCCAGCTTCAGCAGCACCGGGCCGACGAGGGCGAAGCCGATCAGCTCGTGCAGGGTCAGCATCCGCCCGACCCCGAGCAACGTGAACCCCTCGACGGCCAGCAGCACGAACAGGACGGAACCGGCAAATGCGGTCAGCCGCTCGTTTGCGGAGACAGACTCTTCAGAGGCTTCGCGCACGAAGCGACCCCGCGGCGAACGTTGCGAAAGGTGATGCACACATCGCTCCAGCGTGCGACCACCTGCGTGAGATGACGATGTGCCGTAGATGTGCGTCCCGACGCTACTCGCGTGGTGCTCAGGGCGGCTCGGGGACCATCTCCATCGCGCCGGCCGGGCACTCCTGCACGCACAGCCCGCAGCCCTTGCAGAAGTCGAGGTCGATGGCGTAGCGCTCGCCCGGGCCGAGCTTGATGACCGCGTTGTCGGGGCAGACGCCGTAGCAGTTGTCGCACTCCAGGCAGTCGCCGCACGACAGGCAGCGTCGGGCCTCGTAGAGAGCGGTGCTCTCGTCGAGGCCGCCGACGACCTCGTCGAACGACGACGCGCGCCGGGCGGCGTCGAGGACGGGCTGCAACGACGGCGGGGCCTCGCTGAAGTACCAGGTGTTGAGCCGGTCGACACCGATGACGTCCGTGACGGGTGCGGTGCCACTGCGCGGTTCGCCCCAGAGCCAGGCGTCGATCGCTCGCGCGGCGCGCAGGCCGTGCCCGATCGCCTCCGTCACGGTGCTGGTGCCACCGGTCGCGTCCCCGCCGGCGAACACGCCCTCGGCCCCGGTCATGCCCGTGGCGTCGACGACGATGCGGTCGTCGACGACCGTGAGGCCCTCGAGCCGCGCGACGAGTCCGAGGTCGGCCTGTTGCCCGAGCGCGAGCAGCAGCGTGTCGGCGCCGAGCTCCTCGACCTCCCCGGTCGGCTGTGGGAACCCGTCGTCGTCGAGCTCCATCCGCTCGACGGTGAGCGAGCCGCCCTCGGCGTGGGTGATGGTGGAGAGCCAGCGGACCCGGACGCCCTCGGCGAGCGCGTCCTCGAGCTCGCTCTCGTGCGCGGGCATGCGGTCGCGGGTGCGGCGGTAGACGACCACGGCTTCGGCGGCGCCGAGCCGGCGGGCGGTGCGCGCGGCGTCGAACGCGGTGTTCCCGCCGCCGTACACGGCGACGGTGTGGCCGAGCTGAGGTGCGTCGTGCTCGGCCGTGCCGTGCAGCACAGAGACGGCGTCGAGGACCCGCGCGGAGTCACCGGCCGGGATGTAGGCGCGCTTGCCGATCTGGGCGCCGACCGCGACGAAGGCCGCGTCGAACGCGGCGTCGAAGCCGTCGCCCGCGAGGGCCGCCGCGAGGTCGTCGACGCGGTGGTTCGGCACGTAGGTGACGTCCATGGCGAGGATGCGGGCGATCTCCGCGTCGAGCACGTCGCGCGGGAGCCGGTAGGCCGGGATGCCGTAGCGGAGCATCCCGCCCGGCTCGGCTTCGGCGTCGGCCAGCGTGACCGCATGCCCGAGCCGGCGCAGCCGGTAGGTGGCGGCGAGCCCCGCCGGGCCGGCGCCGACGACCAGGACGCGCTTGCCCGTGCTGGGGCCGGCGGGTGGCAGGGCGAACCCGCCGGCGATCGCATGGTCGCCGAGGAACCGCTCGACCGCGTTGATGCCGACGTGACCGTCGACCTCGGCGCGGTTGCACACCGACTCGCACGGGTGGTAGCAGACCCGGCCCATCACGGCGGGGAACGGGTTCGTGTCGACGAGCTGGCCCCAGGCTCGCTCGTAGCTGCCGTCCTCGGCCGTGTGCAGCCACCCCCGCACGTCCTCGCCCGCAGGGCATGCGTGGGAGCACGGCGGCGTGTGCTCGACGTACACCGGCCGGTCCGTGCGCCAGGTCCCCGTGTGGTTCGCGCGGCTCGAACCGACGGCGAGCGTGATGGCGAAGGGGCGGTCCATCACGCCTCGACCGTCGCGACGAGCAGCCCGTA
>DASZYF010000051.1:0-17001 GCA_035545535.1 Mycobacteriales bacterium
CGGTCACGCCACCGCGGCACGTGCTGACCCACGCGTCCGGCACCGTGCCCACGCCGCACGGCCCCATCACTGTCAGCTGGCAGCGGGGCACGCGGTTCACGTTGACGGTGACGGTCCCGCCGAACACGACAGCGCGCGTGACGTTGCCGACGCGCGACGGCCGCAGCGTGACCAGGACCGTCAGCGCCGGCCGTCACGTCCTGCAGTCCTAGCGCTCGGCGCGCCGGTGGATCACGTCCGGCGCGACCGGCGGCGCGCGAGAGCCGCACCCGCTCCGAGCAGCGCGACCGCGACGCTCGTGACGATGCCGGTGGAGAGCCCGGTCGCGGCGAGCGATCCCTCGGGCGGGGTCACCCCGCTGGCCTGTGGCCCGCCGCTCGAGCCCTTCGCGGTGCCGGTGCCGCTGACCGAGCGCGACGTCGCGCCGCAGCTGGCGCCGCCGCGCCCGATCTTCGCCGACAGCGGCAGGTTCCGCGACGAGTCGCCGGCGAGGATCGTGTAGCAGCCCTTGGTGACCTTCCAGCTGTGCGTCTTCGTGTCCCAGTGCGAGAACGCACGCTGGTCGAGCGAGAGCGTCACCTGGGTCGACTGCCCGGCGCCGAGGGTCACCTTCGTGTAGCCCTTCAGCTGCTTCGGCGGCTCGCCGGAGGCGGCGGGGTCGGCGACGTAGAGCTGAGGGACCTCGGCGCCCGTGCGAGCTCCGGTGTTGCGCACCGTGAAGGTGGCGGTCGCGCTGGTGCCCTTCGGCGCGACGCTCAGGCCGGAGAACCCGAAGGTCGTGTAGGACAGGCCGAACCCGAACGGGAACAGCGGTGTGAGCTTCTTCGCGTCGTACCAGCGGTAGCCGACGAGCAGCCCCTCGCTGTACGTCGAGTGCGGGATGCCGTTCTTGTCGGCGATGCCCGGGTACTGCGCCGCGGATGGAGTGGGCGTCTGCGCGAGTGACGTGGGGAAGGTGAACGGCAGCTTCCCGGACGGGTTGACGTCGCCGAACAGCAGCGAGGCCGCGGCGTTGCCGTCCTGCTCGCCCGGGTACCACATGTCCAGCACGCCCTTGACCTGGTCGAGCCACGGCATCAGGACCGGCCCGCCGACCTGCAGCACGACGATCGTGTTCGGGTTGGCGGCCGCGACCGCGGCGACGACCTTGTCCTGGTCGGCCCCGACCTGCGGCGTGCACGCGACGAGGGCGCACACCCCGCCCGCGGGCGCGAGCGACTTGCGGTCGACGCCTTCGGACTCACCGTCACCGACGAAGACGACGGCGACGTCGGCCGCGGCCGCGACGGCCGCCGCATCCGTGATCGTGAGCGCGGGGGAGTAGGTGACGATGTCGCCGTCGGCGGCCGCCCGCGTGGTGATGCCCTGCAGGGGGCTGACGACGCTGGGGTTCGTGCCGGTGATCGGGACCTTCGACGAGCCGCCGCCCTGGTAGAAGCTCTGCGATCCGGTCACGCCGGCGGGATCGCCGATGAGCGCGATCCGCTTGCCGTTGCCGTGGATCGGCAGCGCGTTGCCGGTGTTCTTGAGCAGCACCGCACCACCTTCGGCGGCCTCGCGGGCGATGGCCTTCTCCTCGTCGGTGTTGACGTCGGCGAGGCTGGCCTGCGGATCGGTCGGCACGACGTCGTCGAACGCGCCGACCGCGAACATCGAGCGCATGATGCGCTCGACCATGTCGTTGACGCGGCTGACCGGCACCTGGCCCGCCTGCACCGCGGTCTTCAGCGCGCCCGCGAAGTAGGTGCCCTGCGTCACGTTCTGCTCCTGGTCCAGACCGTTGAGCGCCGCGGGCACGGTCGAGTGCGTGCCGCCCCAGTCCGACATCACGAACCCGTCGAAGCCGAACTGGCCCTTGAGCACGGTGTTCAGCAGGTACGGGTTCTCGCACGCGTACACACCGTTGACGCGGTTGTACGAGCACATCACCGATCCGACGTGCGCCTGCTTCACCGCTGCCTCGAACGCGGGGAGGTGGATCTCTTGCATCGTGCGCTCGTCCGCGTCGGACGAGTCGGTCATGCGGTTGGTCTCCTGGTCGTTGAGCGCGTAGTGCTTGACCGTGGCGACGACGTGCTGGCTCTGGATGCCCTCGATCTCCGCGGCTCCGGTCTGGCCCGCGAGGTAGGGGTCCTCGCCGGCGTACTCGAAGTTGCGCCCGTTGAGCGGCGTGCGCGCGATGTCGACGCCCGGAGCGAGCTGCACGTTGACGCCCTTGTGCCAGGCCTCGAAGCCGATGGCCGCGCCGACCCGGCGCTGCATCGCGACATCCCAGCTGGCGGCCTGGGTGATGCCGTCGGGGAAGGCGGTGACGAGGAGCTTCCCGTCGCCCAGACCGGCGCCCGCGTCGTTGAACACCATCTGCGGCACGCACAGCGCAGGGATCGCCGGGATGTAGTTGGCCGCGCCGTAGTGCGTGATGTCGCCCCGGCCGTAGAGCTCGGCGAGCTTCTGGTCCAGCGACATCGCGGCGACGAGCTCGTGCGCACGCTCGTCGGCCGTCTTGGACGCGTCCATCCAGGGGCACGTGGCGGCCTGCGCGTGCGGTGCGCTGCCGCGGGTGAGGCCGGGCGCGAGGGCGACCGCGACACCGGTCGACAGGCCGAGCGCCAGCAGGCGGCGGGCGTGGGGACGGGGCCGGAGAGGCAAGGGAGCGCCCTTCTGTTGCGTGCAGGTTCCCGGTCGAGCATCGCGCACATTACGACCAATCCGGACAGATCATCCCAACGGAGCAGCAACATCGCCGGGCAGAACCTCCGCAGATAGGTCGGACCTTGACAAAAGTGGGGCGGACGGACAGCCTGCGATGGCTGTGGGTGGTGCTGCGGAGCGGTCGGGGGACGGGAGCGTCGGTGTGAGCCTGTCCCCGAGCCAGGACCGCATCGTGCGGCAGCTGCGCATCGCCGGGCCGCTGTCGCGCTCCGCCCTCGTCGACGGCACCGGCCTGGCCCGGGCCACGGTCGTCACCGCCGTCGCCGCGCTGATCGACAGCGGCCTCGTGGAGGAGCGCGCCCGCCGCGCCGACGACCGCCGCCCGCCGTCGCTCGGCCGGCCGGCGGGCGTCATCGCACTGTCGCGGGCGGCGGGGCTCGTCGCCGCCGTCGACCTCGGCAAGCGCCACGTGCGCGTCGCCGTGGCGGACATGAGCCACGAGATCCTCGCCGAGCGCACCCAACCGACCGAGCCCGACCTGCCGGCCTGGCAGGGGATCGCGCACGCCTCGCAGCTGCTCGACGCGACGCTCGCCGAGGCGCACGCGACCCGCGCCGACGTCCTCGGCGTCGGGGTAGGGGTGCCCGGCCCGCTCGATGAGAAGACCGGGCAGTTCGGCTCGTCGACGATCCTGCCGGGCTGGGTGGGCGTCAACGCGCAGAGCGCGTTCGCCGAAGAGCTCGGCCTGCCGGTCGCCGTCGGCAACGACGGCAACCTCGGTGCGCTCGCCGAGGCGGCGTGGGGCGTCGCGGCCGGCGTCAGCGAGTTCGCCTACATCAAGTGGGCCACCGGCATCGGCTGCGGGCTGTTCGCGCGCGGCGGCCTCGTGCGTGGTGCGAGCGGCCTGGCCGGCGAGATCGGCCACGTCACCGTCGCCGGCAACGATGCGTTCTGCCGGTGCGGCAACCGCGGCTGCCTCGACACCGTCGCGGGTACGCAGGCGCTGCTCGACGCGATCGCCCCGGCGCTCGGTGACATCACGGTCGACGAGCTGCTCACGCGTGCCGCCGACGGCGATCTCGTGTGCCGTCGGGCGCTGGCCGACGCTGCCGCGCACGTGGGTGCGGTGCTCGCGCCCCTCATCAACCTCACCAACCCGCAGCTCATCGTCATCGGCGGTCCGGTCGCGCGGGTGGCCGACGTCGTGCTGCCGCACCTCGAGGCGGCGATCGGCCGGGCGTGCGTGCCCGCGGCGGCCGCCGACGTCACGCTCGTCGCGAGCGGTCTCGGTGACCGCGCCGAGCTGCTCGGCGCTCTCGCGCTCGTGCTGCGCGACGCGCAGCTCGCCGTCCGCGGCAGCCGCACCGTCGCCTGACGCGAGGCGCCCGTAGCCTCGGCGCGTGCCGAGAGATCCCGGCCCCACGCGGCAGGCGATCGCGGACGCCGCACTGCGCCTGTTCGCCGACCGCGGCGTGGCCGGCGCGACCATCGCCGACATCACGGCCGCGGCCGGCCAGCGCAACTCCTCGGCCGTGCAGTACCACTTCGGGTCGCGCCAGCAGCTGCTCGGCGCCGCGCTCGCCCCGCTCACCCGGCGCGTCCGCGACCGTCGGGCCGCCCTGGTCGAGGTCGCCGCCGGCGGGGGAGACGTCCGCGCGGCGGCCGACGCGTTCGTGGCGCCGCTGGCCGAGCTGCTCACCGGCGACTGGCAGGGCCGTGCGTTCCTCCGCATCATCGCCGACCTCGCGGCCGATCCGAGCCGCACGCCGGCGGAGATCTCGGCCCTGGTCGGCGAGACCGGCGCGGCGGCCGCCAACGCGCTGCTCGTCGCCCGGAGCGGTCTCGAGCGTGCGCTGGCCCGGGCCCGCCTCGGCGTCGCCGAGACCATGGTCATCTACGCGCTGGCGGCGCAGGCCCGGCTGCTCGACAGCGGCACCCGGGCGCGCGCCCGCCGGCCCGATCCCGCGCTGTTCGCGGCCAACCTCACCGACATGTACCTCGCCGCGCTGACCGCCCCACCGAGCGCCGAGGTGGTCACCCTCCTGGGGCCGCCTCCCGAGACCGGGCCGTCGGGCGTGGGTTGACGGGTAGCCGACAGCCGATGTGTGACGCGCGTCGCGGCGCGTCAGGGCCGGGTGCGGTGCGATGCCCTCCACAACATCAGGGACCGACGCTGGGGGGCGGTACGGATGGCAGTGCAGGACGCGGGGACGGTGCTCGTCACCGGCGCCTGGGGGCTCGTCGGCTCGCACGTCGTGCCGGAGCTCCTGCGGCGCGGGCACCGCGTGGTGGCCGTCGACCTCGAGACCCGGGCCACGCGCCGTAGGGCGCGGCGCGCCGGGGGCGGCGACATGGAGGCGCGCTGGTGCGACCTCACCGACGAGGTCGCGGTCGGGCGGCTGCTCGACGACGTGCAGCCGAGCGCGATCGTCCACCTCGCGGGGATCATCCCGCCGTTCACCTACGCCAACCCGGGCCTCGCGCGCCGGGTCAACGTCGGCGCCACCCAGGCCATCGTGCGGGCGGCTGAGCGCCTGCCGCACCCGCCGCGCATCGTGCTCGCCTCGAGCCTCGCCGTGTACGGCGCCCGCAACCCGCACCGCTTCGACGACCTCGTCACCGCGGCGACGCCGACCAATCCCGTCGACAGCTACGGCGCGCACAAGGTCGCGGCCGAGCGCATCGTCACGAGCTCGCGGCTCGAGTGGGTGGTGCTCCGCCTCGGCGGCGTCATGACGCCCTACCCGCGCTGGAACCTCGACCCCGAGCTCGTGCGCTTCGAGGCCGTCATGCCGGCCGACGGCCGCATGCACACGATCGACGTGCGCGACGTCGCGCGGGCCTTCGCCGCGGCCTCCACCACCGAGGCGGTCAACGAGGTCTTCCTCGTCGCCGGCGACGCGTCGCACCGCATCCGGCAGCACGAGCTCAGCTCCGCGCTCATCGCCGCCATGGGCCTGCCGGGCGGGCTGCCCGAGGGGCGTCCGGGCGACCCGGACAGCGAGACGGGCTGGTTCCCGTCGGACTGGATGGACACCGAGCGCTCGCAGCAGGTGCTCGGCTACCAGCACCACTCGCTGCCCGAGATGCTCGCGACGAGCCGGGCGAAGGTGGGACCGGTGCGGCACGTCCTGCGCCCGTTCACGCCGGTGGTGCGGCGGGTGCTGGCCCGCCGATCGCCGTATCGCCGCACGCCCGGCCAGTACGCCGAGATCTGGTCCACCGCACGCCTGTGCTGGGGGAGCGTCGAACCGGGCGAGCTCGAGGTGCACGGTGTCGAGGTGCACGGTGTCGAGGTGCACGGTGTCGAGCCGCCCGATGTCCACGCGCACGCTCTGCGCGTGGCCTGAACCGCCCGCCCGGGAGCCCCCGGCAGCCGGTGTCTAGCCTTTCCGGGGTGACTGACACCGGCTCCGAGATGTCGACGATCATCTACACCTTCACCGACGAGGCGCCGGCGCTCGCCACGTACTCGTTCCTGCCGATCCTGTCGGCGTACGCCGGCGTGGCCGGCGTGGGCGTGGAGACCGCCGACATCTCCCTCGCGGGCCGCATCGTGTCGCAGTTCCCGGAATCCCTGCGCGAGGACCAGCGCGAGGTCGACGCCCTCGCCGAGCTCGGACGCCTCGCCGACACCCCGGGCGCCAACATCATCAAGCTGCCGAACGTCTCGGCGTCCATGCCGCAGCTCAAGGCCGCGATCGCGGAGCTGCAGGAGAAGGGCTTCGCGGTCCCCGACTACCCCGACGACCCCAAGACCGACGAGGAGCGCGACGTCCGCGCGCGCTACGACAAGATCAAGGGCAGCGCGGTCAACCCGGTGCTGCGGCAGGGCAACTCCGACCGGCGCGCCTCGGCGGCGGTGAAGAGCTACGCGAAGTCGCACCCGCACCGCATGGGCAGGTGGGACCCGTCATCGAAGACGAACGTCGCGCACATGACGGCGAACGACTTCCGGTCCACGGAGGTCTCGGCGATCGTCGAGACGGCCGGCACGCTCCGCATCGAGCACATCGCCGCCGACGGCACCGTCACGGTGACGAAGGACGGCATCGCGGTCCTCGACGGTGAGGTCGTCGACGCGTCGGTGATGCGCGTCGCTGCGCTGCGGGACTTCCTCGCCGAGCAGGTCGCGCGGGCCAAGAGCGAGGGCGTGCTGTTCTCCGCGCACCTCAAGGCGACGATGATGAAGGTCTCGGACCCGATCATCTTCGGCCATGTCGTCGAGTCGTTCTTCCCGAAGACGTTCGCGCAGCACGGCGCCGCGCTGAAGGCCGCCGACCTGCGGGCGAACGATGGTCTCGGCTCGATCTTCAAGGGCCTCGACGCGCTCCCCGACGGCGCCGCGATCCGCGCCTCGTTCGACGCGGAGCTGCAGGACGGGCCCGCGCTCGCGATGGTCGACTCCGATCGCGGCATCACCAACCTGCACGTGCCGAGCGACGTCATCGTCGACGCGTCGATGCCCGCGATGATCCGGCAGTCCGGCCACATGTGGGGCCCGGACGGCGAAGAGGCCGACACCCTTGCGGTCATCCCCGACAGCAGCTATGCGGGCGTCTACCAGGTCGTCATCGAGGACTGCCGTGCGAACGGGGCCTACGACCCCTCGACCATGGGCTCCGTCCCGAACGTCGGGCTCATGGCGATGGCGGCAGAGGAGTACGGCAGCCACGACAAGACGTTCGAGATCAGCACCGCCGGCACGATGCGCGTCGTCGACGCCGCGGGCGCCGTGATGCTCGAGCAGCCGGTCGAGGTCGGCGACATCTTCCGCATGTGCCAGACCAAGGACATCGCGGTGCGCGACTGGGTGCGGCTGGCCGTGGAACGCGCCCGGGCCACCGGGGACCCGGCCGTCTTCTGGCTCGACAAGGGCCGCGCGCACGACGCGAACCTCATCGCGAAGGTCGACCGCTACCTCGCCGAGCACGACACCGACGGGCTGCGCATCGAGGTCCTCTCGCCGGTCGAGGCGACGAAGCTCTCGGTCGACCGCATCCGCAAGGGCGAGAACACCATCTCGTGCACCGGCAACGTGCTGCGCGACTACCTGACCGACCTCTTCCCGATCCTCGAGCTCGGCACCAGCGCGAAGATGCTGTCGATCGTGCCGCTGCTGCACGGCGGCGGTCTGTTCGAGACGGGCGCAGGCGGCTCGGCGCCGAAGCACGTGCAGCAGCTGGTCAAGGAGAACTACCTCCGCTGGGACAGCCTCGGCGAGTTCCTCGCGCTCGCGGTGAGCCTCGAGATGCTCGCGCAGAAGTCGGACAACGCGCGCGCGCAGATCCTCGCCGACACCCTCGACCGGGCGACCGGCCGGTTCCTCGACACCGACAAGTCACCGACGCGCAAGCTCGGCGGCATCGACAACCGGGGCAGCCACTTCTACCTGGCGCTCTACTGGGCGCAGGAGCTGGCGGCGCAGACGACGGACCCCGAGCTCGCCGCGGCCTTCGCGCCGCTCGCCGCATCACTCACGGGCAGCGAGCAGCAGATCGTGGACGAGCTCATCGCGGTGCAGGGCAAGCCGGCCGACATCGGCGGCTACTACCGTCCGGACCCGGACAAGGCGTCCGCCGTCATGCGGCCGTCCGCCACCTTCAACGCCGCGCTCGCCACCATCACCTGACCGGTGGCCCTTAGGGGTCATGGGCGGCATGACCCGCACGCACCGTCTCGTGGACGACTGTTGATCATTCCCGGTCTGCCGTCGGCCCGGCGGCGCCATGGCTGGGAAGGATGAGCCCGACAGGCGGAACGGCACTCGCCTGAAGGGGGTGGTTGCCGTGGCGGCAACGGGGTCGCGGACCCGGCGCGCGCTGCTCGCCACGGGCGCCGTCGTCGCCGCTCTCGTACCGGCGGTCGGCGCCGGTGGAGCGGCCGTCACCACACCGACGATCGTCGAGGCCGCCTCGGTGGCAACCGCCCAGGCCGCGGTGACCTCCGTCGGCGGCAAGGTCACGTTGCAGCTGCCGCTCGTCAACGGCGTCCTGTCCTCGCTGACGGCCGCGCAGCTCTCGTCGGTGCAGGCCATCAACGGCGTGAGGACCGCGGCCGACGAGACCATCTCGCTCACGATGGAGCCCGAGAAGGGCAAGCCATCGCCGCCGGCCGCACCGTCGACGAGCCCGCCGCCACCGGCGCACCCGCGCGACGGCGTGTTCCCTGCGGTCACCGGCGCGTCCTCGCTCACCGCGAGCGGCACCACCGGCAAGGGCATCGCGGTCGCCGTCATCGACACCGGCATCGCACCGCTCCCCGACTTCAAGGGCCGGATGCTCCCCGGCAAGGACTTCACGTCGGCGAACAACGCCTACCAGGACACCTACGGGCACGGCACGTTCATCGCCGGGCTCATCGCCGGCAACGGCGCCTCGACCGGCGGGCAGTACATCGGTGAGGCCCCGGGTGCCAACCTGGTATCCGTCCGCGTCGCCGGCTCGAGCGGCACGGCCGACACCGCGACGGTCATCAACGCGATCGACTGGGTCATCCAGAACGCCGGCGCCAAGGGCATCCGCGTCGTCAACCTCTCGCTCGGCCAGATCCCGCAGACGCCCACCCTGCTCAACCCGCTCGACCAGGCGGTGGAGAAGGCGTGGCTGTCCGGACTCGTCGTCGTCACCAGCGCGGGCAACAACGGCAGCCAGCCCGGCACGATCGTCGCGCCGGGCGACGACCCGCTCGTCATCACCGTCGGGGCGTTCGACGACTACGGCACCACCGCCACGACGGACGACACGATCCCGTCGTTCAGCAGCGTCGGACCGACGTCGTCCGATGCGTGGTGGAAGCCGGACCTGGTCGCGCCCGGGAAGTCCGTCGTCAGCCTCGCCGCGTCCGGCTCGGTCATCTACAACGCGAACAAGACGGCCCGTGTCGGCAAGGCGGCGTTCGTCGGCTCCGGGACCTCCTTCTCCGCCGCGATCACCAGTGGCGCGGTCGCGCTGCTGCTGCAGACGAAGCCCACCGTCACCCCGGATGCGGTGAAGGCCGCACTGCTGACCACGACCGATCCGGGAGCGGCACCGGACTACGACCCGTTCGTCGAGGGCCACGGCGACCTCAACGTCGCGCGGGCAGTCGCCGAGCCGGCCCTGGGGCTGCTCCAGGACGTCAGCGGGATCGCCGCGCCGGTCCTCGGACAGCTCATCCCGCTGACCGGCACGCAGCTCGTGTCGAGCTGGTCCCCGGCCAACTTCTCGGGCGACGCGACGCTGGACCCCACGAAGTTCCACTCGTCGTCCTGGAACAGCAGCAGCTGGAACTCGAGCTCCTGGAACAGCAGCTCGTGGAACTCGAGCTCCTGGAACAGCAGCAGCTGGAACTCGAGCTCCTGGAACAGCAGCTCGTGGAACTCCTCGTCATGGAACTGATGAAGCTCCCCCTGCGGGTCCGCGCGCTCGTCATCGGGGTTGCCGTCCTGGCGGCCGGCCTTGCCGGCCTGACATCCGTCCACTACGGCAGTGCCGTCGGAGCCACCGCGACGGTCGTCGTGCTGGGCGCGCTCGTGTGCGCCGCGTGGGTGCGCCCGCTGCTCGTCTACCGGGGCCGCGCATCCGAGGGGGTCCAGGCCGATGAGGGCCTCGTGCTCCTCGCGCTGGTCCTCCTGCCGGCCCGCGGCGTTCTGCTCGTCGTCGGTGTCGCGGTGGCGGTCGGGCAGACGCTCCTCCGCCGCCTCCCTCCCGTGAAGGCCACGTTCAACCTCGCGCAGGTCCTCGTCGCGACGAGCTGCGCGGTGCTGCTGACGCACGCGCTCGGCCTGCGCTCCGGTGCCGGTCGGGCCGTGGACCTGGCCATCGGCCTCGTCGGGGTCGTCGCGTTCTCGGTCATCAGCGCCAGCCTGTCGAGCCTCGTCATCGCCGCGTCGTCCGACACCACCATGCGATCGGCCCTCCTCGACGGCATCGATCTGCGGGCGATCGTGCTCGGCGTCGGCTGCCTCGTCGCGGCGCCGTTCTGCCTCGCCATCGCGGCGAGCTCGTGGGCCATCGCGCTGCTGCCGCCGGTCTTCGCCGCCTCGCGATTCGTCGTGACCGGCCAGTTCGCGGCCCGCCACGACCGTGACCGCCTGCTCGGCCTGTTCGACGCGACGCTCGCGATCCACCGACCTCTCGTCGCCGCCGACGTGCGCGGCGAGCTCACCACCCAGGCGCTCGACCTGCTGCGCTGCAGCGCAGCCGAGCTCACCGCCGACGAGCCGGCGGGCGCCGAGCTCGCGAGCCCCATCGCCTTCGCGGACAGCACCCAGTGGCTGGCCGTGTCCGGACGCTCGCGCACCGAGCCCTTCGACGCCGCCGACCAGCGGCTGCTCGACGCGCTCGCCGCCGTCGGCGGCTCCTCGCTGTCGCACGCCGAGCTGTACGCGCAGTCGCACCGGCAGAGCGAAGAGCTCACCGCGATCATGCGCAGCCTCGCCGAGGGCGTGGTCGCCTTCGACGACCGCGGGCGCCCGATCTTCGTCAACGCGGTCGGCGCGCAGCTGCTGGGCCTGCCCGAGGACAGTGATCTCGACAGCGACCTGCCCGGAGTCACCGACGTGCTTGCCTCCATCGGCGCGGTCGCGGCGCGCTGCGTCGCGACGTCACGCCAGGTCACCGACGAGTCGTCGCTGTTCCTGCGGCGCGACGGCACCACGTTCCCGGTCAGCTACACCTGCTCGCCCATCATCGACGGCGACGAGGTCATCGGCGCCGCGCTCGCGTTCCGCGACATCACCGAGCGCCTCGCCGCCGAGCGCGAGCTCGCCCACCACGCCTTCCACGACCAGCTCACCGGCCTGCCCAACCGGCGCCTGTTCCTCGACCGCCTCGACCAGGCGCTGCGCCGCGGCACCCCGCGCGGCTCGCTGCACACGTTGCTGTTCATCGACGTCGACCGCTTCAAGAACATCAACGACAACCTCGGCCACGCGGCCGGCGACCAGCTCCTCCAGGAGATCGCGCGCCGCATCACTGCCGTCGTGCGGCCCGCGGACACGGTCGCGCGCTTCGGCGGTGACGAGTTCACCGTGCTCGTCGAGGACGTCGGCGACGTCGCGGCCGCGCAGATCACCGCACGCCGCGTGCACGACGCGATGGCCACACCCGTCCAGCTGGGTGGCGACCGCAGCGTCGTCGTCACGCTGTCCATCGGCATCGCCGGCACCGACGACGCCCAGGCCGCCGACGACCTGCTGCACAACGCCGACGTCGCGATGTACCAGGCCAAGGCGGTCGGTGTCGGCGGCACCCACCGCTACGACGGTGCCGCCATGCGTGCGCGCTCGGCGCACGGCATCGACGTCGAGGCCGACCTGCGCGATGCGATCAGCCGCGGCCGGCTCGAGGTCTACTACCAGCCGCTCATCGACCTGCAGACAGGTGTGATGGGCGACGTCGAGGCGCTCATCCGCTGGCCCGACCCCGAGCGCGGCATGCGCATGCCGGGAGAGTTCATCCCGATCGCCGAGGAGTCCGGGCTGATCCTGCCGCTCGGGCGCTTCGTGTTCGTCGAGGCGGCGAAGCAGGCGCTCCAGTGGCAGACCGACGGCGTGCCGGTGAGCATCGCCGTCAACCTGTCGGCGCGGCAGTTCCAGGACCGCGAGCTCATGGAGGTCGTGGCGAGCACCCTCGAGGTGTCGGGCCTCCCCCCGGAGCGCATGTGCCTCGAGATCACCGAGACGCTCGCGATGCAGGACATGGAGCTCACGCTGCGCACGTTGAACCAGCTCAAGGGGCTGGGGGTGCGCCTCGCGATCGACGACTTCGGCACCGGGTACTCGTCGCTGTCCTACCTCAAGCGGTTCCCGGTCGACGAGGTGAAGATCGACCAGAGCTTCGTCCGCGAGCTGCGCACCAGCAACGTCGACCGCGCCATCATCCAGGCGGTCGTCGGCCTCGCCGATGCGATGGACATCATGACCGTCGTCGAGGGCATCGAGGACGAGATCTCGCTGCGCCTCGTGCGCGACCTCGGCTGCAAGCTCGCGCAGGGATACCACGTCGCCCGGCCGCACCCGGCCACCGACATCACGCCGCTGCTGCACGCGAGCGCCAGCCAGCTGCGGAGCCTCCCCAGCCAACGCGCCGGCGACCACGACGGGCGCGCGGTCGACATCCGCTCGGCCATCGCCCCCCGTTCCGCGTAGCTGTCGAGGCCGAAAGGACCCGGCGGCCGGTCAGGCGAGGGCACCGACCTCTTGCGTGCGGTTGCGGACGATGTCGTTGAACGCCTGCCCGGGGCCGACGTGCGCGGCGATCTTCGGCGGGTAGAAGTCGACGTACATCGTGCGACGCCCGCCGGCTCCCGTCGGCTTGGGCGAGGCGTGCATGACATCGGCGATGTGCACGGTGACGTCGCCGGGCTCGGTGTCGACGTCGACGACCGGCACGTCATCGCGGTTCGCCCAGCCGTAGTGCAGCGACTGGCCGTGGCTGCCGGGCACGACCTTGAGGTTGCCGATCTCCGGCGATGACCCGGTCAGCCAGATCCCCACGAGCGCCGACGGGCAGTACACGGCGTGCCCGCCCATCCCGCAGTCCTGATGCCACGGGATGTTCGCCAGCCCCTGCGTCTCTCCGCCGACCTTCAGCAGCACCGACGCGCCTTCCATGCGGTCGGGGTAGAGCCGCAGCTCCGGGTCGAGCAGCGTCCCGAGCCGCACCACCCGCGGATCGTGCTCGAGCGACGCGAGGTGGTCCGAGCGCAGGCTCGCGTACACGAGACGGCAGAGCACGTCGGCACCCGACTCGTCGACCGCCCACCACGACTGGTCGTCGCCCCTGCGCGCCAGCGCCGCGAGCCGATCGACCTCGGCGTTGGCGTGCTCCATCTCGTCGGGCGTGAACACGCCCCGCACATGCAGGTAGCCCATGGTCATGAGCTGGGCGCGCAGCTCGTCGTCGGAGTCGTCCAGGGTGAGCACCGCGCGGGGATCGCGACCACGCAGATCGGCGCGGGCCGGGTCGTAGGGCGGGATGCCGGCGTGCAGGTACTTGAGCGCCGGGTCCCAGTCGGCGACCTGGTCGAACGTGCCCTTCTCGACGGTGAGCCCGCCGGTCAGGAACAGGTTCACGAACGTGCGCATCTGCGCGGCGAGGTCAGCCCAGGCATCGGCGTCGAGGATCACGACCGTGTCACCGTCGGGGCCGCCGTCGCGGGTCGTGATGGCGGTGCCGTCGCTCTCGTAGGTCACCGAACCGGTCCCGACGCGGAACGTCAGCGACCGGGCGCCCAGGGAGGCGGCGGCCGCGGCGACGACGGCGGGATCGAGCGTGGCGGGCGGTGGCGGAGCCAACGTCATGCGCGCATTGTGCTCCGGCAGACTGCTGTCCGTGGGTGACGGGCTGCGCATCGGGCTGCTGGGATCAGGCTTCATCGCGGGCTTCCACCTGCAGGCGCTGCAGGCCGTGCGGGATGCGACGGTGACCGTGATCCACAGCCCGACGGCGGCGCACCGCGAGCGCGCCGCGGCGCAGGCCGACGCGCTGGGCCTCGGTCCGTGCCGGGCCGCCCCGACGGTCGACGATCTCGTCACCGCGGACGACGTCGACGCGGTCTTCATCCTCGGGCCCAACGGCACCCGTCTCGAGCACATGCGCGCCATCCACGCCGCGGTCACGAGCGGCCGCACGACGTTGCGCGGCGTCGCGTGCGAGAAGCCGCTCGCACGCACGCTCGGCGAGGCCCGCGAGATGCAGCGCCTCGCCGAGGACGCCGGCCTGGCGCACGCCTACCTCGAGAACCAGGTGTTCGCGCCGTCGGTGATGCGCGGCAAGGAGATCCTCTGGCGGCGCGCGGCCGCGGTCGCCGGCCGGCCGTACCTCGCGCGCGCGGCGGAGGAGCACAGCGGGCCGCACGAGCCGTGGTTCTGGCGCGGTGAGGAGCAGGGCGGCGGCGTGCTGCTCGACATGATGTGCCACAGCGTCGAAGTCGCGCGCCACCTGCTCACCGCGCCCGACGCCGATCGCGCGTCGTTGCGCGTCGTCTCGGCGAGCGGCACCACGGCCACGCTCAAGTGGTCGCGGCCCGAGTACGTCGAGCGGCTGCGGGGTGCGATGGGCCCGACCGTCGACTACGCGCACGCCCCGGCCGAGGACTTCGCGCGCGGCACCATCACGCTCGAGGACGCCGACGGCCACCCGCTCGTCATCGAGGCGAGCACGTCGTGGGCCTACGTCGGTCCCGGGCTGCGCATCGCCATCGAGGTCATGGGCCCGGAGTACTCACTCGACATCAACACGCTCAGCACCACGACGCGGCTGTTCCTGTCGCGGGAGGTCACCGGCAGCTCGGGGGAGGACCTGGTCGAGAAGCAGAACGCCGAGCACGGCCTCATGCCGATCCTCGACGACGAGGCCGCGGCCTACGGCTACGTCGCGGAGGACCGCCACGTGGTGCGGTCGTTCCTCGATGGCACGCCGCCCCTAGAGACATTCGCCGACGGCGTCGCGGTCATCGAGATCCTCATGGCGCTGTACCGCTCGGCCGAGCTGGGCCGTACGGTGACGCTCCCCGACGCCGAGCTCGAGCACTACGTCCCGGTCGTGGCCCGCCCCCGCTAGCAGGGCTCCTCAGCGCGCGGTCCGCAGTACCGGGCGTGATGCCTCGGCGCCGCCGTTGGTTCCGTAGACCCAGGCGGTGAGGCGCTCGTGCGAGTACGGGAACGGGCCCACGTCCACGTGCGCGACGCCGTCGCGGAAGTGCAGCGTCACGTGCTGCGATCCGTTCGCGTACCAGGAGACCTGGCCCTGGAACGGGCCGAGCACCGCCGGCGTCACCTTGACCGTGACGATCAGGTGACGGCTGCGCGGGAACTGCGCCGGCACGAGGAAGGTGATGTGCGGTTGCGCGTGCACCACCTCACTGGCCGAGGCGCCGGAGTGGTCGACGCTCGGGCGGACGAGCAGCGTCAGCTTCTGACGTCGCGTGATCGTGGTCGAGTACGTCGCGATGCCCTTGGAGCTCGTCGTCACCGTGCCAACCGTGCGTGTGCGCTTCCCGATGGTGCGCCGGACCACCAGACGCACACCCGCCTGCGGGGCGTCATCGTCCAGGCGCGTCAACCGAGTGCGGACCGTCACGCGCTTCCCGTACGGCACTCCCACGTCGGTCATGGGCGTCAGCGCGTCCGCCAGTGCGTGGGGCGTCGTCGTGGTGACAGTGGCGACCGGCCCGACGTGCCCGCTCCAGTCTCGGGAGAACACGGCGATCGAGTAGGTCGTGTCCGGTGGAAGGTGCCGGAGCTCGGCCGTGGGCCCGTACGCCTCGCCGCCGTCGAGGCCGTCGGAGATCGACGCGGGGGCGACGTCGCCGATCGCGTAGCGGATCGTGACCCCGGCGCGGTCGGCGTCGGCGGGCAGCCGGTAGGACAGATCGATGAGGGAGGGGCGCGCCGTTGCCGACAGCTCGGTGACCGCCCCGGGCGCGGTGGCGTCGGTCGTCGCGTCGACGGTGCCGCCGACCGACGCGCCGTAGGTGTGGTCAGCGAGCTTGGTCAGGTGGGAGCCGTCGATGTCGACAGCGTTCAGCGTGTCGGCTTGGTCTTCGCAGCGGTCGTCGACGTCCTCCGTGACACCGATCAGCCGTTGCCCACCGGGTTCGACCGCCCACGGACGGAAGGCAGCGGGGAGGACCGTCGTCGTCTCCCGGCTCGCGACGAGATCGACCATCGCCGAGCCCCCGGCGCAGGGGTCGGTCTGGATGGCGAGCCGGCGGCCGTCGGGAGACCACAGCTCCGGGTCGACGTCGTAACCGACCTGCGTCGAGCTGAGCAGGTACGGGTTCCTACCGGCGGTGTCGGTGATGAGGACGCCTCCCGTGACGTTGCGGTCGGCGACGAAGCGGGCGTCGGGTGACCAGACCGGGATCGCGTCGTGGACGTCCGGCAGGTCGACGGGGGGCGTCGCTCCCGTCGGGTCGAGCACCGCAAACACGTGGGCGCCGCTGCTCGTCGTGCGTGCACCGACCAGCCCACGCGCGGTCCAGCGAGCCCAGTCGTACCCACCAGGGGAGATCACCTGGTAGTCGTCGCTGCCCCGAGCCTCGACGGCGACGGAGGCATGGCCCTTGGGGCCGACGAGGAGGGCGATCAACGAACCGTCAGGAGAGATGACGGCACCGACGCCGGGGTGCTTCGCGTCAGTTCCGTGCTCGCCGTCCCGGATCGTGTACGTCGAGTGACCGGGCGTCGAGGAGTCGAAGACGATGAACGGGCCCGTCGGCGTGGCGGCCGCTCCCGTGGCGGTGAGCGGCACTGCTGCGACCGCGAGCAGAACGGCGACCCAGGTCCGGCGCATGCGAGGCAGACGCCGATCAGGGGGCGTCGCGTTCCATCGGCTGATCGTGACCCGGCCCCGCACCTCG
>DASZYF010000052.1:0-10239 GCA_035545535.1 Mycobacteriales bacterium
GCGCGTGTGCTGCACGTCGAAGTCACCGCTGTAGACGAACCCCGCGTCGCTCATCCGTGCATCGTTGCGCCGCGCCCCGACACGTGCACCGACAGGTGCACCGGCCGACATCGGAGATGTGGCGGCTGCAGGGGCCGCCACCTGGGCACAACGCCGATGTCGGCAGGACTACGGGGTACGAGGTCGGGCGATGACCGGGCACAACGCCGATGTCGGCGGACCTAAGGGGCGACCAGGCGGGCCAACGCCGCGCGGTCGAGCTTCTGCCCGGCGGTCAGCGGCAGCGCGTCGACGAGGACGAGGTCCTCGGGCAGCGCGTGCTTCGCGAGCGAAGGCGCCGCGAACGCGCGCAGCTCCGCGAGCGTGAGCGGCGCGGCCGCGACGACCACCGCCACGCCGACCTGCCCCATCACGTCGTCCGGCCGTGGCGCGACCGCGACCTGCGCGACGGCGGGGTGGGCGCCGAGCACCTGCTCCACCGCGAGCGGGTGCACGTTGTAGCCGCCCCGGATGAACACGTCGTCGGCGCGCCCCACCACGACGAGCCGCGGCGCTTCATCGGGCCCGCTCGCAAGCTCCTGCCGCCCGCCCTGCCACCGGCCGAGGTCGCTCGTGCGCAGCCAGCCGTCGTGCAACGCCTGCGCGGTCGCGTCCGGGTCGCGCCAGTAGCCGCGCATGACCGTCGGCGAGCGGATCCAGATGCGACCGACCTCCCCCGCACCGACGAGCGCGCCGACCTCGTCGCGCAGCTCTATCTCGAAGCCCGGACGCGGACGGCCGACCGTCGCCAAGGCGTCGCCCTCGTCGTCGGGCGCACCGGCGCAGCAGAGGCCGCCGGACTCGGTCATCGAGTAGCGGATCGAGTAGCCCGCGCCGAACGCGCGCTTCGCCTGCTCGACGAGCGGACGCGGTGACGGCCCGGCCCCGACGACGAGCAGCTGGACGCTGCTGACGTCGTAGTCCCCGCGCTCGAGCTCGGCGAGCAGCAGCGCCACCTGGGCGGCCACGCCACCGACGACGGGGATGCGGTGCTCCTGCACGAGTCGCAGCACGTCGGCCGCGCGCCAGCGTTGCAGCAGGTGCAACGTGTCGCCGCGCCGCAGGTGCCCGGTGACCTTCACCGCGAAGCCGATGTGCGCGAGCCCGGTCGCGACGACGACGTGCGTGCCCCCGCCCCAGCCGTCGCCGACGTCGATCGCCGTGATCGCGTCGAGCTGCTCCTGCCCGAACACCGCACCCTTCGGCCGGCCGGTGGTGCCCGACGTGAGCACCACGATGGCCGCGCCTTCCCGGTCGACATCGGCGAAGTGGCGGGTTGTGGGGCCGTCGGACTGCCACAAAGCCGATCTCGGGCTGGCGTTCGGCGGCCGGCGAACGGTCGGTGCCGGCGGTTCGGTGACGGGACCGGCGAAGTCGGCGAGGTCGGGGGCGGTGAGGAGGTGGTCGGGCTGCAGCACGTCGAGCGCGACGGCGACGTCGGCGTCCGGGAGCGACGGTGAGATGGCCGCGTTGACGGCACCGACGCGGTCGACGGCGATCATCGCGGCCACGTGCGCCGCCGACGGCGGCAGGTGCAGCGCGACCAGCTGCCCGGCCACGACACCGCGGCGGACGAGGCCGGCCGCGATGCGGTCGGCGGCGGCGTCGAGCCCGGCGTAGGTCGTGTTGCGACCGTCCGGGTCGACCACGGCGATCCGGTCGCCGAAGCGCTCAGCCGCCTCACGCGCCGTCGCCGATAGCCGCACGCCGAACAGGCTGCCAAACGAACCGCCCAACGCCGAGATCCGTGCGAGATGAGCCCGATCTCCGGGCCGTTCTCGCACGGATCACTGGAGGTGGGGCACAAAGACCGACCCCGCGCCGGCTGGGGGAGGGCGCGGGGTCGGTGCCTTGCGGGGACGGTGTGGTGATGACCGCCCGGCGGGCTGCCAGAAGGTCAGCCCGTTCTGTCTTGGAGAGGGTCAGTCGCCTCGACGCTGCGTGGGGATGCCCGCGAGGAGCTCGCGGACCTCGGACTCGCGGTAGCGGCGGTGGCCGCCCAGGGTGCGGATGCTCGTCAGCTTGCCGGCCTTCGCCCAGCGGGTGACGGTCTTGGGGTCGACGCGGAACATCGCGGCGACCTCGGCGGGCGTGAGCAGCGGCTCGGCCTCGGTACGGGTGCTCATCATCGACTCCTCGGGAAGGCGTGCTTGCGGGCGTTCGGTCGGGTTCGGCCCGTGCACAAAGAGTCGTTCTGTCCGTTCCGTCCGGCCAGACACCGGCTGACCATCTTCGGTATGACCCGTCCGGACTACACCGGAAGGACGCATCTGCGGCGGACCCCTAGGACGAGGTCTCCTTGGCCTGCACGGGGCGCCAGCGGGACACGACCCGCTCGTAGGCGCCGGTGGCGCCGGGGACGTCGCCCGCCCGCAGCCCGGCGAGGCCCTCGGCGAGGTCCGCGGCGCTGGTGTCCGAGGTCAGGAAGGCGTCATCGAGGATCGTGACGAGGTCGCCGTAGTCGAGCTGGACGCGGGAGTAGGGGTGGAACTCCTCCAGCCAGCGCCCCACCTGCTCGAGGCCGCGGACGGTGGGCGCCTCCGGGATGGTCCGCTGCAGCAGGGCCAGCGCGCGGGCGCCCCGGCGGCGGGCGGCCGCCATGGTGGTCGTGTAGGTGAGCGAGCGGGACGGGTCGGCCGGGCCTTCGCCGAGCACCAGCTCCCGGTCACCGGCGTCGACCACCAGGAACCAGGCCAGCGGGACGTGCCAGGTGGCGGTCAGGACGTGCGGCGGGCGCATGCCCTCGGGGTCGGTGGCCGCCTGCCAGCGCCCCAGCTCGGTCTCGGCCTCGTCGGCCAGGCGGCGGGGCACGAACGCGTCGGCCACGAGGTCGGCCAGCCCGTCGCGGAACTCGAGCAGCGCCTCCCAGACCCGACGCTGGGTGTCGAGGGGGCAGACGTAGGGCAGGCCGTCGACCTCGCGGACGAGCGCGTGCTCCTCGGCGACGTCGAGCTTGGGCCGGACCAGCATGCCGAGCGCGGTCTCGTGCTCGCTGCGGACCGCCGTGGCGGTGTCCAGGCCCGGGCCGGAGCCCTCGGAGCCGTCGCGACGCTCGGCGTAGCGGGTCCAACGAGTGCGCTCGGCCGCCGGCAGAGCGGCGAGCGGCTCGTAGACGCGCAGCGCAGTGGTGAAGCCCGCCCTCACCCCTCGATCGTCCCACTCCCGCGCAAGCCGGGACGCGCGTCCGCGCGAAGGGTGATCGAAGGGTGATCGGCACGGCCCCGCATGCAGGCACCACGAGCGGTCGGCTACGCTAGGCCCACGATCAGAACTCACCTCGACGAGGGGGCCCCATGGGGCGCGGCCGGGCCAAGGCGAAGCAGACCAAGGTGGCCCGCGAGCTGAAGTACCACGTACCGAGCACGGATTTCAGCCGGCTTCAGGCTGAGCTCGGTGCCGGTGGTGGCCCTTCGCTCGCGGCGACCTCCCGGGAGCCGGAGACCGTCGAGGACGACGAAGAGGACGACCCGTACGCGGAGTACGCCGACTACGGCGACGACGAGGACGACGCGGACGACGACTCCGTCCGCACCGGCTGACCGTCAGCTCCGTCGTCCGGCCGCCCGTCGGGCGCTGCAGCCGTAGGCGGACCCGTCCGCAGCGTGTTCGGTCCCTCGCTCCGCATCCACGCGGGGAGCTTCGACGCGGGCATGGGCCGGGCGACGTACCAGCCCTGCAGCCCGTCGCAGCCCACGCCCACCAGCTGGGCGGCCTGCACGGCGTCCTCGACGCCTTCGGCGACGACCGTCATGCCGAGCGCGTGCCCGAGGTCGACCACCGAGCGGACGATGGCCGCCGAGGCCGCGTCGCCCCGGCCCATGCCCCGGACGAAGCTCTGGTCGACCTTGAGCGCGTCGACGGGCAGCCGGCCGAGGTGCGACAGCGATGAGTAGCCCGCCCCGAAGTCGTCGAGGGAGACCCGCACGCCCATGCGGTGCAGCTCGGCCAGCACACCGGCGGCCCGCTCGGGATCCGAGAGCAGGCTCGACTCGGTGATCTCCAGCTCGAGCGCCTCCGGCGGCACGGCGTGCGCATCGAGCAGCCGGGCCACCTCGGCCGGGAAGGTCGGGTCGAGCAGGTTGCGACGGGCGACGTTGACCGCGATCCGCACCGCCAGCCCGCGCGCGGCCATCTCCTGCCGCTCCCGCAGCGCGCGGGCGAGGACGTAGACGGTCAGCGGCCGCACCAGACCGGTCGACTCGGCGGCGGGCACGAAGTCCTCGGGCAGCACCAGGCCGCGCTCGGGGTGGCGCCACCGCACCAGTGCCTCGACGACGTCGACCTTGCCGGTGTCGGTGGACAGCACGGGCTGGTACTCGAGGATCAGCTGCTCGCCCTCGACCGCCTCGCGCAGCTCGGCCAGCAGCGCGAGGTCGAAGAACGTCTCGCCGCCGCCCGCCTCGTAGGCCTGCAGGGGTGTGCGCATCTCCTTGGAGCGGTAGAGCGCGACGTCGGCGAACTGCAGCAGCTCGTCGGGGTCCACACCGTCGTGGGGCGTGAGGGCGAGGCCCATCGAGCCTTCGATCTCGAGGCCGAGGCGGGCGACCAGCTCGTCGGCACCGACCGGCCGGCGCAGCGCGTCGACGATCGTCACCGCGCGGGCGCGCGCCTCGTCCTCGTTGGCCATGTTGGTCATGAGCACGGCGAACTCGTCGCCGCCGAGGCGGGCGACGGTGTCGTGCGCGCGCACCGAGTGCGACAGGCGCTCGCCGACCTCGCGGAGCAGCACGTCACCCACGGAGTGCCCGAGCGTGTCGTTGACCTCCTTGAAGTGGTCGAGGTCGAGCAGGATCAGGGCCGACGTCGTGCCGGTCTCCCGCGCGTTCTCCACGGCCTGCTCGAGCCGGTCCCGGAACAGCAAGCGGTTCGGCAGGCCGGTCAGCGCGTCGTGCAACGCCTGGTAGGTCTTGTACTCGCGCTCCACGTGGAACTGCGCCGCGCGCCAGACCACGAACACCGGCAGCAGCAGCACGGGGACGAGCCACAGGCTGACGAACGCCACGACCGCGACCACCGGGCCCAGCGCGAGCAGGCTCCCGACGACCGACAGCTGGTAGGGCAGGTCGGCCAGCAGCAGCGGCAGGAAGCGGGTGCGCCGCACGGCCGCGACGGCGCCGGTCGTCGCGATCATCGTCGTGACGAAGTACGCGGCGGCCGCGGCGACGATCGCCGGCAGCGTGCCGCTGCGGATGTCCGGCAGCCCGCGCGCGTAGCCGTGGCCGGACAGGTCGAGCACCAAGGCGGCCGCCGAGATGCCGAGGACCTCGGTCGCCGCGTTGAACGCGGTCTTGTAGAAGGCAAGGCGGCGCCGCAGGTCGGTCAGCAGGTTGGCGATGACCATCGCGGCGGCGGCCGGGCCGGGGCCGAACGCCAGCAGGAGGGCGAAGGAGAAGATCGTCGACGTCGTGACGCCCGCCTCGTCGCCCATCGCGACGGACAGCCGCACGGGCAGCAGCTCGCCCACGGCCGCGCAGATCGCGATGATCGCGAACGCCGCCCACGCTCCGGGCGCGTGGCCGACGAGGAGGTCGAGCACGAGCAGGCCCGTGCCCGCCGTGATGACCGTCGCCACGTAGCCGACCAGCCCCGGGCGCAGGGGGCTGCGCACCGGCACACGCCGGTCCACACGCCTCGCCTCTGGCATCAGCTCGTCTCCACGCGGGGGCACTGACTGCCGAGGTAGGAGGTGGTCAGCAGCAGCCGAGGCCAGGATGGCACCCGGTGCGTGCGTGATCGTCACGATCGCGCCACGACCCGCGGGCTCTCAGAGGATCTGAGCGCCCGTCACCACCACTTGTTGCTCGCGCCGACGGTGGCGACGAGACCGGCAAGCGTGATGAGCAGCGACGTGAAGCGGGCAGTGCGGGTGCGCATGCGAGGTCCTTCCCCGGAGAACTCCTGATCTGTGTCGGCAGCCCGGGGAGCGGGGAACAGACGGCCGCCCGGGTGGCAGATCGTCACCCTCCGTGACGAGATCAGCCTGTCGGGCTTGCGGAGCGTGACCCGCCTGCCGATGTCACCCGTGTGCTGATCGTCCTGGCGTTCGCCGTGGTGGTGGCCGTCGTGCCGCTGTTCGGCGGGTCGTTCCGGGCGCTCGCAGCACCAGGCGACGGGGTGGCTCACCTGCGCGCCTCCTGGGCGGTCGGGCTGGCGCTCGCGGTCCAGATCCTGATCATCTCGGTGCTGCCGGACGGGACGCCCCAGCTGCACAAGCTGCTGCACGTCGCGTCCTACGGATGCGCGGCGATCTTCGTCTGGGCCAACCGGCACCTGGCCGGCATGTACGTCGCCGCCGTGGGTGCCGGGCTCAACCTGCTCGCGATCCTCGCCAACGGTGGGGTCATGCCGGCGTCGCGGTGGGCCTATGAGCAGGCCGGGCGCCACGTCGGTGCGGGCTTCGCCAACTCGCTGCCGGTCGCCCACCCGCGGCTGCTGCTCCTCGGTGACGTGCTCGCCTGGCCGAAGCCGCTGCCGCTCGCCAACGTGTTCAGCGTCGGCGACGTCGTCGTCGCCGTCGGCGCCGGGCTGGTCGTGCACGCGCTCGCGGGCAGCCGCCTCGCCGCCGTGGTGATGCGCCGCTCAGGCGGGGTGGTCGCCGACGAGCCGCACGGCTCCCGTCCCCTCGAGCACCCGACCGGCGACCCAGGCGGGCACGTCGTGCTGCGCGAGGGTCTGCAGGACCACGTCGACCGCATCGGGCGCGACGAGCGCGACCATGCCGACGCCCATGTTGAGGGTGCGCTCGATCTCGGGCGTGGGGACCTGGCCCCGCTCGGCGACGAGCCGGAAGACGGGCGGGACGGTCCAGCTGGCGCGGTCGACCTCGGCGTCGAGGTGCGGCGGGATGACGCGGGCGAGGTTGTCGGCGAGCCCGCCGCCGGTGACGTGCGAGAAGCCGTGGATCCCGCCGCCGGCGGCGCGGATGGCGGAGAGGCAGGGCAGCGTGTAGAGCCGGGTGGGGACGAGCAGCTCGTCGCCGAGCCGCCGGCCGCCGAGCTCGGGGACCTCGGCCTCGAGGGCGGTGCGGATCGGGACGCCGCTGCGCTCGAGCAGGACGTGCCGGACGAGCGAGTAGCCGTTGCTGTGCAGCCCGCTGCTGGCCATGGCGATGACGACGTCGTCGCTGCGGACGCGCTCGGGACCGAGGACGTCGGCCGCCTCGACGACGCCGACTCCCGTGGCGGCGAGGTCGTAGTGGTCCGGCTCCATGAGCCCGGGGTGCTCGGCGGTCTCGCCGCCGACGAGCGCGCACCCTGACCGGCGGCAGCCCTCGGCGATGCCGGACACGATCGACGCGATGCGCTCGGGGTCGACGCGGCCGCACGCGATGTAGTCCTGCAGGAACAGCGGCTCGGCACCGCACACGACGAGGTCGTCGACGACCATCGCGACGAGGTCGATGCCCACGGTGTGGTGGATGCCCATCGCCTGCGCGATCGCGATCTTCGTCCCGACGCCGTCGGTGGAGCTCGCGAGCAGCGGCTCCCGGTACTTGGTGAGGTCGAGCTTGAACAACCCGGCGAAGCCGCCGAGCCCGCCCACGACCTCGGGCCGCGTGGCTTTGGCCACCGAGGACTTCATCAGCTCGACGGCCCGCTCGCCCGCGTCGATGTCGACGCCCGCGTCCGCGTAGGAGATCGGGCCGTCGCTCACGCCGGGAAGGTTAGTGGGCGGCCCGGCCGCCACCCGCGCGGGAGCTACGGGCGGGCGAGGGCGTCGCCGCCACCCTGGCTGCCGAGCAGGCGCTCGACCGCCGGGGCCCCGCCGTCGCCGCCGTTGGGCACGGTGCGCGGCGTCTCCAGCACGTGCTTGCCGAGCAGCTCCTCGGGCGGCAGCGCGATGGGGTAGCGGCCGGTGAAGCACGCCGTGCAGAGCTTGTCCTCGGGCTGGCGGCTCGCCTCGACCAGCCCGTCGAGCGAGACGTAGGCGAGGGAGTCGGCGCCGATGGACGCGCGGATCTCCTCGACCGACAGGCCGTGGGCGACGAGCTCGGCCTTGCTCGCGAAGTCGATGCCGTAGAAGCACGGCCAGGCGACCGGCGGCGAGGAGATGCGCACGTGCACCTCGGTGGCGCCCGCTTCACGCAGCATGCGCACCAGCGCGCGCTGCGTGTTGCCGCGCACGATGGAGTCGTCGACCACCACGAGGCGCTTGCCCTTGATGGTGTCGCGCAGCGGGTTCAGCTTGAGCCGGATGCCGAGCTGCCGGATCGACTGGCTGGGCTGGATGAACGTGCGGCCGACGTAGGCGTTCTTCACGAGGCCGGCGCCGTAGGGGATGCGGCTCGCCTCGGCGTAGCCGATGGCGGCCGGCGTGCCCGACTCGGGGACGGGGATGACCATGTCGGCCTCGGCGGGCGCCTCCCGGGCGAGCGCGCGACCGACCTCGACACGGGTCTCGTAGATGCCGCGGCCGGCGATCGTCGTGTCGGGCCGCGCCAGGTAGACGTACTCGAAGAGGCAGCCCTTGGGCGTGGACTCGGCGAAGCGCGACGAGCGCACGCCGTGCTCGTCGATCGCGATCAGCTCACCCGGCTCGACCTCGCGCACGACCGCCGCGCCGACGATGTCGAGCGCCGCGGTCTCGCTGGCGACGACCCAGCCGCGCTCGAGCCGGCCGAGCACGAGGGGGCGCACGCCGTGCGGATCACGCGCCGCGTAGAGCGTGTGCTCGTCCATGAACGTCAGCGAGAAAGCGCCCTCGACCATCGTGAGCACCTCGAGCGCGGCGGCCTCGAGCGTCTTGTCGGCGGTGGCGTGGTGCGCGAGCAGCGTGGTGAGCAGGTCGCTGTCGGTGGTGGCGCCGAGCGAGTGGCGACGGGTGTTCAGGTCGCGGATGCTGTCGGCCAGCGCGGCGGTGTTGGTGAGGTTGCCGTTGTGGCCGAGCGCGAGCCCGCCGTCGCCGCCGTGCGCGGGCCGGTAGGACGGCTGCGCGTTCTCCCACGTGCACGAGCCGGTGGTCGAGTAGCGCGTGTGGCCGATGGCGACGGTGCCGGTGAGCGACTCGAGGGTCGACTCGTCGAACACCTGGCTGACGAGACCGAGGTCTTTGTAGACGACGATGTCCTCGCCGTCGGAGACGGCCATGCCGGCCGCCTCCTGCCCGCGGTGCTGCAGGGCGTAGAGGCCGTAGTACGTCAGCTTGGCGACGGCCTCGCCCGGCGCCCACACGCCGAACACGCCGCACTCCTCGCGAGGACCGAAGAGGTCCTTGTCGGTGAAGTCGTCGAGGTCGCGGGCGGTCGAACGGGGCACGGGGTGCGGAAGGTCGACCGGCTGGGGCAACGGAGCTCCTCAGTCACGTGCTGCAACGACGCTGCAATGCGGGGAAGGCCGACCCGTTCAGTGTAGGGGCGGGGCGTTCGGCGCTGGGCTGATCTGCGAAGCGCGTCACCCCGTGATCGAAGATGAGAAGCGGTCCGGACTGCCTGTCACGAGGCGCTCGCGGTGCTAGGAAGCGCACGTGACCATGATGCGTCGCGCGCCGCGCGTGCTCGCCCGATCGGCCGTCCTCGCCGTCGTTGCCGGTTTCGTCCCGTTGGTCGCGACGCCCAGCTACGGGAACGCGATCCCGAGCGGCTATCGGCTGATCGCCGACGCGGGAAGTGCCGCCTCCGAGGGGACGATCTTCACGAGCCACGACGACGTCACGGGCAGTCGTGAGATCGTGCGGCGCGACCAGGACGGGAGCACGTCCGTCGTCGAGCCGAACGGCTACGACCCCGAGGTGTCTCCCGATGGCCAGTGGCTGGTCTTCAAGCGTGGAACGGACAGCAACACCGACCACGGCGACGCGCTGTACACCCAGCAGCTCGCGGTCGGACCGACCAGCGACACGCTCCTGGTGAGCAACTCGGACTACATCGTGTCCTACGACATCAGCCCGGACAGCACGAAGGTGCTCTACGACCAGACGTGCGACCTCTACATCACCAACATCGACAGCACCGGTTCGCCCACCGACCTCGGCCAGCTCGGCGCCGGGTGCTACGCCGACTCGCCCGCGTACGACCCGGCCGACCCGACGAAGCTCGCCTACGACGTGTCGAGCGACAGCGGCCACGGGATCTTCATCTACAACACGATGACGAGCACCTCGACGCTGCTCGCCGGCACCGGCGCCGGGGACTTCGACCCCGAGTGGTCAGCCGACGGGTCGAAGATCGCCTACTCCCACCTCGGTGCGCAGATCGGGTCGACC
>DASZYF010000053.1:0-1756 GCA_035545535.1 Mycobacteriales bacterium
CAGGCGGGCGTGGCCCTGCGCGCGCCGGTCCGGGTCGTCGAGCGGCACCTCCGGCAGGGGCCGGGCTCGCTGCGTGGCGTCGCGGGCCGCGGCGTCGAGCGCCGCCCCGGCGAGGTCCTGCGCCGCCTCGACGTCGGCGTCGGTCATCGGCCGCAGCAGCACGTCACCCACACCGCAACGCTTCCACGATGCGTGCGAGAGACGCCCGATTTTCCGGCTCCTCTCCCACGGATCACCGGGAGCGGGCGCGGGGCCCTAGCTGGACAGGACGCGGCGGCCTTCGAAGGCGCGGCCGAGGGTCACCTCGTCGGCGTACTCGAGGTCGCCGCCGACGGGCAGGCCGCTCGCGAGGCGGGTGACGCGCAGGCCCGGCACGTCCTTCACGAGGCGCGCGATGTAGGTGGCGGTCGCCTCGCCCTCGAGGTTCGGGTCGGTGGCGAGGATCAGCTCGGCCACGTCGTCGCGCAGCCGGACCATGAGCTCGGACAGGCGCAGGTCGCCGGGGCCGACACCCTCGAGCGGGCTGATCGCGCCACCGAGCACGTGGTAGCGGCCCCGGAACTCCCGGGTGCGCTCGATGGCGACGACGTCCTTCGGCTCCTCGACCACGCAGATGCTCGTCGGGTCACGCCGGGGGTCGCGGCACACGCGGCAGAGGTCGGCCTCGGCGACGTTGAAGCAGACGGTGCAGAAGTGCACGTCGTCCTTCACGCGCGTGAGCACCGCCGCGAGCCGGTCGGTGTCGGCGCGGTCGGCGTTGAGCAGGTGGAACGCGATGCGCTGCGCGGACTTCGGGCCGATGCCGGGCAACCGGCCCAGCTCGTCGATGAGGTCCTGGACGGCGCCCTCGTACCCACCCTCGTACATGCAGGAGCCGGCTAGAACCCGAGGCCCGGGATGCCCTGGGTGAGCGGGCCCATGGTCTTCTCCTGCAGCGCCTGCGCGTTGCTCTGCGCGTCGCGCACCGCCGCCGTCACGAGGTCGGCCAGCGTCTCGACGTCGTCGGGGTCGACCGCCGCGGGGCTGATGGTGACGCCGAGGATCTCGCCGACCCCGGTGACCTTGGCGGTGACGAGACCGCCGCCGGCGCTGCCCTCGACCTCGGCGCCGGCGAGCTCCTCCTGCGCGACCCGGAGCTGCTCCTGCATCTTCTGGGCCTGCTTGAGCATCTGCTGCATGTTCGGCTGCGGTGGCGGCACGCAGCGAGCGTACGGCGGGCATGCGACAGCGCGACCGGGCGCGCCGCGCGCGGGGCATCCGCCACGCCCGCGTGGAGGGGTCCACGCGCCGGCGGGCGGTCAGTCGGTGTCGGGGAGGCCGGACAGGACGGTGCCCCCCATCTGGGCCCGCACCAGGTCCAGCGCGGCCTCGTCGCTGCCGACCCGCGGGCCGCTCTCCGCCGCCGAGGTGGGCTCGTCCGGGTCCTCCGCGACCGGCCCGTCACCCGGCGCGAAGCCGGCGTGCTCCGGCTCGGCCGCGCCGCCCGCGCCGGGCGTGGCGACGCCGACCTTGACCTTCCACGTCCCGCCCACGACCTCGCCGATGGCCCCGGCGAGCAGCTCGTCGTAGCGGAAGTTGCGGGCGATGTTGGGGTTGGCGAACGAGATCGTGACGACGCTGCCCTCGACGGCGGTCACGTCGCCACCGCTCTGCAGGATGGCGTGCGCGGTCTTACCGCCCATGACGTTGCTGCTGCGGACCGCCTGCAGCACCTGCGGCCAGGCGGTGCGCAGGGCCGAGACGTCGAGGGCCCCCG
>DASZYF010000054.1:0-11257 GCA_035545535.1 Mycobacteriales bacterium
CGGCAGCGCGAGCGCGGTCGGCCCGGACCCGTCGGCGCACGGACCGCGCACCGACGCGACGACCGGCGCACCCGAGAGCAGCTGCGAGCCGAGGTCGGTCGCCACCCGCCACAGGCCGCGCCGACCGCCGGACGTGCCGTACGCGAGCAGCGCACCGTCGCGCCCGGAGGCGGTCGCCACCGACACGTTCGACAGCGTGCGCGCGAGCGGGACGGCGGTGTGCAGCGACTGGCCGGACGCGTCGGACCCGACGGTCACCGTGGACAGCACGCCGCCGGAGACGATCGTCGCGCTCACACCGTCGCGGGCGATGTGCAGCCCGGTGACCGGCCCGGCGAGAGCGGCGGGCAGCGCCACGGGTGTCGCCGCCGACGCCCCGGGCGGGAGGACCGACACGTTGTCGTCACTGGCCCCCACGTCGTCGCGCACGAGCCAGAGCGAACCGTCGCGCCCCCACGAGACGCTGGCCCACGTGCCGACCCCGGTGGCCGGCACCGCGTCGGCGAGCGCATCGATCGGCGCGACGAGCACCCGCCGGCCGTGCACCCACGCAACCTTGTGCCCGTCGTCGCTCACCGCGACCGGGGTCGCACCGGCGGCGTCGGGCGGGCCGGTGCCGGGCAGCGCCGTCGTGTGCACGCCGCGGGCGTCGACGACGACCGGGTCGCCCGCGGGCGCCGACAGCTCGGGGTCGTAGGAGTCGACGTCGCTCGCGGTGTAGCGCGTCGAGCCCTCGAGCGGCCGGCCGCCCACGTCGATGCGCACCGCGGTGGCGTCGGTCTCCAACGGGAGCAGCGTCCCCGCGAGCTGCACACCGAGCTTGCGCAGATCGTCGCGCGACACCGCGGCCGCCCGCGCGGTCAGGTCCACGACGACCGTCGTCGCACTGACGGAGACGTCGTTCAACGCGGTCCCGGCCGGGACGAACGTGCGCAGACCCTGCGGCTGCGCGGCGAGCAGCGCGTCGACGGCGGTGGTCGCGACGTCCTCGCCCGGGTCGAGCAGGACCGGCGTGCGCACGGTGACGTCCGCGGTCGGCGCGAAGAACGTCAGCGGCACCTGCACGCGCGACGACAGGTCCGAGACCGAGAGCGCGACGCCGCTCGGCGCGCTGCTGATGCGCCAGCCGATCCCCGGCACGTCCGCCAGTGCGAACGTCTGCGTCACCGAACGCCCCGTCGTCGGGGTGAGCGCCCCCGCGGCGGACAGCGTCGCGACGGTCGTCATCGCGACGGTGACCGTGCTCGTCTCGACGTGCTCGGCGGTCGCCGGGTTCGTCGTCACGTGCGTCGGGGTCAGAGCGCTGTCGCTGTACACGGTGAGCGGAGCGCCCGCGCTCCAGGCGGCCTCGCTCACGAGGTACTGCCGGGCGCGCACCACGTCGGTGGCGGCCGCCCGCAGGAACCCGGTGACGATCTCCGCCGGTCCGTCGCCCGGGTGCGGCGGCGCCGGGATGAGGCGCACGTTCGTGTCCGCGGGGGCGTTGGCGAACACGCCGCGCACGCGGTGCACGCCGTGCGTCACCGGCAGGCTCCCGCAGGCGGCGACGGCCGGCGTCACCAGCACCGTCGCCGCGACCGCCACGGCTGTGCGCTTCACCGGGCGCCCGCGACGTCGAGCACGTCCTCGAGCGGTAGCGGAGCCGTCAGCACCGGCCGCCCGGCGGTCCGCGGCAGCACGAGCCGGAAGGCGGCGCCCTCGCCGGGGCGACCCCACGCGCCGAGCCAGCCGCCGTGCAGCCGCGCGTCCTCCAACGCGATCGAGAGGCCGAGCCCGGTCCCGCCGGTGTTGCGGGCGCGCGAGGGGTCGGCGCGCCAGAAGCGGTCGAACACGCGCGTCGCATCGCCCGGCCGCAACCCGGGCCCGTGGTCGCGCACCCGCACCGCCACGGTCGCCTCGTCCGCGCGCAACGCGATCTCGACGGGCCGGCCCTCGCTGTACTCGACCGCGTTCGTGACGAGGTTGCGCAGGATGCGGCTCACCCGCCGCGGATCGACCTCGGCCAGCACGGGGGTGCGCGGGACGTCGCTCACGTCGAGGGTGACCCCGCGGCCGGCGGCGAGCGCCGCCGCTCCGTCGACGACGCCGAGCACGAGCTCGACGACGTCCACCGGCTCGACCTCGAGCACCGCGGCGTTCGCGTCGTAGCGGCTGATCTCGAGCAGGTCGGCGAGCAGGCCTTCGAAGCGGTTGAGCTCGCTCTGCAGCAGCTCAGCGGAACGGGCGACCGCAGGTGGGTAGGAGTCGCGTGCATCGAAGAGCACGTCGGCCGCCATCCGCACCGTGGTCAGGGGCGTGCGCAGCTCGTGCGACACGTCGGCGGTGAAGCGCCGCTGCACGCGCGACAGGTCCTCGAGGCGCGCGATCTGCTGCTGCAGCGCGCCGGCCATCTCGTTGAACGCGGTGGCGAGCTGCGCGAGGTCGTCGCCACCCCGCACATCCATGCGTTCGGCGAGCTGGCCCGCGGCGAACCGGCTTGCGGTGCGCGCGGCGAGGCGCACCGGCGTCACCACCTGCCGCGCCACGATGACCGCCACCGCCATCAGCAGCACGACGAGCGCGATGGCACCCTCGAGCAGCCGGGTGCGGATGTGCCCGAGCGTGCTCT
This sequence comes from Mycobacteriales bacterium, assembly GCA_035545535.1. GTDB lineage: Bacteria > Actinomycetota > Actinomycetes > Mycobacteriales > CAJCIY01 > DASZYF01. The sequence continues at coordinate 2,609 of DASZYF010000054.1, forward strand.
GGACCTGATCGAGCGGGAAGACGTAGTACATCTCGTACGACGTGCCGGACGGCGGCGACAGCGGCGCTCCGACGATGAGCACCGACCGGGTGCCGCCACCGGGGGTCGTGATGTCGGTGTAGGCGTACGCCTCCTGCTGCTGCACGACCTGCTTGCGCAACGACGCAGGCACGTCGGCTGCCTGCACGCCGAGCAGGCCGATGGGCACGTACGGGGTGCCGTGCAGCGGATCCGTGGGCAGGAGCAGCACCTCGAACGTCGCGGCGCGACTGGCTATCGGGTTCAACGCGACGTCGACCTGCGGCAGCGCCGTCGACGGATCGGTGCCGCTGCGCAGGATCTTCTGAGCGGTCGCGAGACCGGTGTCGGCCTCGGCGAGCGCCTGCCGGCGCTGCGCGTCCACCAGCGAACGGCCGACCTGCTCCGACAGCACGACGCCGAGCACGGTGAGGACGACCGCGGCCAGCGCGAACGTCGCGGTGACCACGCGCACCCGCAGCGAGCGGTGCCACCGGCGCACGGGCCAGCCGAGCGCCCGGATCAGGCCGGCGCGCGCGCGGGGCGCTCCGGCGGCTTCGGTCACCCCTCGGCGTCCGCCGCGCCGACGGGCCCGGCCTTGTAGCCGACACCGCGGACGGTCAGGACCACCTCGGGGTGCTCGGGGTCGCGCTCGACCTTCGCCCGCAGCCGCTGCACGTGCACGTTGACCAGGCGCGTGTCGGCGACGTGCTTGTAGCCCCACACCTGCTCGAGCAGCACCTGCCGGGTGAACACCGCGCCCGGGCGCCGCGCGAGCGCCACCAGCAGGTCGAACTCGAGCGGGGTCAGCGCGATCTGCTCGCCCTCACGCATGACGACGTGGCCGGGCACGTCGATCTCGACCGGACCGATGCGCAGCTGCTCGGGCTCCGCCGACGCGTCGGGCCGGGAGCGCAGCCGCGCCCGCACGCGGGCGACGAGCTCGGCCGGCTTGAACGGCTTGACCACGTAGTCGTCGGCGCCGGTCTCGAGACCGCGGACGACGTCGGTCGTGTCGCCCCGGGCGGTGAGCACGACGATCGGCACGCCGCTCTCGGCGCGGATGTCCCGGCACACGTCGATGCCGTCGCGGCCCGGCAGCATCAGGTCGAGCAGGACGAGGTCGGGGTGCGTGTCGCGGAACGCCGCCACCGCACGCGCACCGTCGGCCACGAACGCGGGCGTCCAGCCCTCGGCCCGCAGCACGATGCCGAGCATCTCGGCGAGGGCCGGGTCGTCGTCCACGACGAGGACCTTCGCCCCCGCGGTGTCGCTGCGCGTCACCCCACCATTCTGCGCATCACGACGACGCCTTCGTGACACCATGCGCCCATGACACAGCCGCCGGACGGGTGGACCTCACCGTCGGCCACCCCGCCCGGCTGGGCCGCTCCCGGCGGTGCGCCGACACCTCCCCCACCTCCGTCACCCCCGCCGGGCTACGCCGCCCCGCCTCCGGGTTACCCGCCGCCGACCGGGTCGTGGGACATGAAGCCGGGCATCGTGCCGCTGCGCCCGCTCGGCGTCGGCGAGATCCTCGACGGCGCTCTGACGGCCGTGCGACGCGTGCCCAACCTGCTCCTGCCCAGTGCGGCCATCGCTCTGCTCAACACGCTCCTCACGTTCGCCCTCCAGGCGTCGCTCCTCCGCGTGAACGACGACGCATCCTCCGGCGACGCTGCGGCACTGCTGCTCGGACTGGTGCTCACGCTCGCCGTCACGAGCATCAGCGGGCTGCTGCTCGCGTCACTCGCGGCCGTCGTGGTGCGCGAAGGCGTCCTCGGACGCAAGGTGACGATGAGCGCCGCGTGGCGCGAGGTCCGGCCGCGCCTCGGCACGGTCGTGGGCGCGGGCATCCTCGGCACCCTGGGGTGGGTCGTCGCCTCGATCACGATCATCGGCGGCATCTTCCTGTACGTCGCGTGGCACTTCGCGACGGTCGTCGCCGTCGTGGAGGGCGGCACGGTGCGCGGCGTGCTGTCGCGATCGATGCGCGTCGTGCGGTCCATGTGGTGGCGAGCGTTCGGCGTGCTGCTGCTCGTGTCCATCGTCGCGGGGGTCGTGTCCAACATCATGTCCCTGCCGTTCGTGGTCATCGGTGGCGGCACCGCGAGCCTGCTCGGGAGCAACGACCTGTCCACGGGCGCGCTCGCCGTCAGCGACATCGGGCACCTCATCGCCGCGACGCTCGTGACCCCGTTCACGACCTGCGCGACCGCCCTGCTCTACATCGATCTCCGCATGCGCGGCGAAGGGCTGGACGTCGCGCTCCGGCAGGCGGCCACGAACCCGTCGTGAGGCCGGCTGTCCGGCCCGGAGCGGCGCCGCCGGGGCCGGTGACGCGCGAGGGCGCGCACGACGCGGCGGTGCGCGAGCTGTCGAAGCCGCAGTACCACCGCGATGACCCCTCGGCCGTGCAGCGGATCGCGCACTGGATCGACCACACGTTGTCACGACTGCTCGGTGACGTCCTCAGCGCCGCCCCCGGCGGCGGCCTCGGACTGGTCATCATCCTGGTCGTCCTCGTCGCGGTGATCGTGCTGATCCGCGTGCGGCTGGGCGCCGTGCCGGTCCGTGACCTGTTCACCGACCGCGATCGCGGTGCCCGCGCGCGCACGGCGGACGACTACCGCGCAGAGGCCGACCGCTTCGCCGCGGACGGCGCGTGGGCGGAGGCGGTGCGCGCGCGCACGCGGGCCGTCGTGCGCGCCCTCGAGGAGCGCGGTGTCATCGAGGCGCCGCCGGGCAAGACGCTCACCGGGCTCTCCCGCGAGCTCGACGAGAACGCGCCGGCTCTCGCGGCCGACGCCGGTCGTGTGGCCACGCTGTTCGCTGACGTCTGGTACGGCGACCACGAGGCGACCGCCGCGACCGACGCCGAGATCCGCGCCGCCGACGAGCGCCTCGCGGCGACGCGAGCGGTCACGCGATGACGACGACGAGCTCCCGCCCCGTCACGACCGCCCGCGCGGCGGGCCGCCGGGCCCGCGTCCCGGTCGCCGTGGGCCTCTCGATCGTCGCCGCGGGCATCCTCCTCGCGCTGCTCGGCACCGCCCCCGGGGCGAGCCTCGACCCCACCAGCCCGTCGAAGGGCGGTGCCGCCGCCGTCGCGCAGCTGCTCTCCGACCGCGGCGTCACGGTGCAGCGCGTCGAGGTGCTGCCGACCACCGCCGACGGCAGCACCGTGGTCGTGCCCGACGTCGGCCGCCTCACCGACACCGACCTCGACGCCCTCGCCCGGCTCGCGCGCACCGCCGACGTCGTCGTCGGTGTCGACCCCGATGCGACGCCGCTGTCGCTCGACGACGTGCAGGTGAAGAAGCGCGACCCCGCGTGCACGTTGCCGGCCGCCGTCACCGCCGGCGACGCCGAGATGGGCGGCGCCACCTTCGGTGACGACGCGGCCCGGGACAACAGCGACGGGAGCGGCCCCGACCTGTCCGGGTTCGCCGTGGGCGCCGAGTGCTACCCGGCCGGGTCGGACAGCGCCCCGACGCTGCTCGTGCTCCGCGGGCCCGGCGGCGGCACGTTGACGTTGCTCGGATCGGCCACGTTCCTGCGCAACGACCACCTCGCCCACGACGGCAATGCCGCCCTCGCGCTCGGCCTGCTCGACGCGCACCCCACCGTCACATGGGTCCTGCCGACGCCGGGCCACGGCCTCGGCGGGCAGGGCGAGACCGAACCGCTGCACCGGCTGCTCCCCCGCGGCGTGCTCTGGGCCTTCGGCGAGCTCGCCGTCGTCGTGCTGATGCTCGCGCTGTGGCGCGGACGGCGGCTCGGGCCGGTGCTGCGCGAACCGCTGCCCGTCGTGGTGCGCGCGGCCGAGACCGTGCGCGGTCGCGCGCGCCTGTACCGCGCAGCGCACGCCCGGGACCGCGCCGCGCAGGCGTTGCGGCAGGCGACCCGCGCGCGCGTCGCCCGCTCTCTCGGTCTGCCCGCGACTACGACCCCGCCCGCCCTCACCGCGGCGGTCGCCGACCACAGCGGCCGCCCGACGGCCGCGGTCGCCGCGCTCCTCTACGGTGACGACCGCATCCCCGACGACGCCGGACTGGTCCGGCTGACCGACGACCTTGACCAGCTCGAGCGTGAGGTGCGCCTGTGACCAGCCCGACCCCGCGGACGACCGCGAAGGCCGATCCACGCGAGAAGCTCATCGCGGTGCGCGGCGAGGTCGGCAAGGCCGTCGTCGGCCAAGACGCCGCGGTCACGGGACTGGTCGTCGCCCTGCTGTGCCGCGGGCACGCGCTCCTCGAAGGTGTGCCGGGCACCGCCAAGACGCTGCTGGTCCGCTCGCTCGCCGCGTCGCTGTCACTGACGACGAAGCGGGTGCAGTTCACCCCCGACCTCATGCCGGGTGACGTGACCGGCTCGCTCGTCTACGACGCGCGCTCGGCGCAGTTCTCGTTCCGCGAAGGCCCGGTCTTCACCAACCTCATGCTCGCCGACGAGATCAACCGCACGCCTCCGAAGACGCAGGCCGCACTGCTCGAAGCGATGGAGGAGCGGCAGGTGTCGGTCGACGGCGAGCCGCGTCCGCTGCCCGACCCGTTCGTCGTGATCGCGACGCAGAACCCGGTCGAGTTCGAGGGCACGTACCCGCTGCCGGAGGCGCAGCTCGACCGCTTCCTGCTGAAGCTGACGATGCCGCTGCCGACCCGCGAGGACGAGATCAAGGTCATGGCCGCCCACGCGTCGGGCTTCGACCCGCGCGACCTGAAGGCGGCGGGCATCAAGCCTGTGGCGACGGCGCGGGACCTCGCGGCTGCCCGCGCGTCGGTCAGCGGCGTGACGATCAGCGAGCAGCTCCTCGGCTACATCGTCGACGTCGCCGCCGCAACGCGGCGCTCGCCGTCGCTGTCGCTCGGCGTCTCGCCGCGCGGCGGCACCGCGCTGCTCGCGGCATCCCGCGCATGGGCGTGGCTGTCCGGCCGCGACTACGTCACCCCTGACGACGTGCAAGCCCTCGTGCGCCCGTGCCTGCGGCACCGCATCGCGCTGCGCCCGGAGGCCGAGCTCGAAGGCATCACCGCCGACGGCGTGCTCGACCAGGTGCTGGCCACCGTCCCCGTCCCCCGCTGAGCCGGACGAGCCGCCGCCGTGGCACTGACCGGTCGGGCCGCGCTGCTGGCGCTGCTCGCCGCGCTGGTGCTGGGAGCGTCTCCCGGCTGGGCGACGTTCGGCGTCGTCAACGCCGGCCTGCTCGCGATCATCGCCACCGACGTCGCGCTGGCCGGCGCCGTGCGCGGGTTGCAGCTGCGGCGCGAAGGCGCGACCGCCGTGCGGCAGGGCGAGGAGGCCGACGTCACGTTGGTCGTCGTCAACACCGGGCGCCGGCGGGTGCGGGCGCGCATCCGCGATGCCTGGCCGCCATCGGCCGGCTCGTCGCCGCGCGTGCACACCGGCGACGTGCCCGCGGGCGAGCAGCGTCGTTTCGTCACGACGCTGCACCCGACCCGGCGGGGCGACCGGCGGCCGAGCCGCATCACGGTGCGCTCCGTCGGCCCGCTGGGCGTCGCCGCGCGGCAGGGCCGCCACGAGGTCCCGTGGAGCGTGCGCGTCGTGCCGGCGTTCAGCTCGCGGCGCTTCCTGCCGGAACGGCTCGCGCGGCTGCGCACGGTCGAGGGCCGCGTCGCCGCGCGCGGCGCCGGCCAGGGCAGCGAGTTCGACTCGCTGCGCGCGTACGTGCCGGGTGACGATGTGCGCTCCATCGACTGGCGCGCGACGGCCCGGCGCGACACCGTCGCTGTGCGCACCTACCGGCCCGAGCGCGACCGCCGGGTCGTCATCTGCATCGACACCGGTCGCACCTCGGCGGCGCGCATCGTCGACGCGCCGCGGCTGGACCACGCCCTCGACGCGAGCCTGCTGCTGGCCGCGCTCGCCGAACGCGCCGGTGACCGGGTCGACCTCGTCGCCTACGACGCGCTCGTCCGCGCCGACGTCCGGTCGGCGTCCCGCGGCCCGACGCTCCCCCGCCTCAACGAGGCGATGGCACTGCTCGAGCCGCAGCTCGTCGAGGCCGACCCGTCGCAGCTCGTCCCGACGCTGCTCGGACGGCTCCGGCGGCGCTCGCTCGTCGTGTTCATCACCGACCTCAACGCCGCCGCGCTGGAGGAGGGGCTGCTCCCCCTGCTGTCGACGCTGACCACGCGCCACACCGTGGTGCTCGCCTCCGTCTCCGACCCGGAGATCGAGGCGATGGCTCGTGAGCGCGGTGACGTGCGCGCCGTCTACGACGCCGCGGCCGCGGAACGCGCCCGCACCGAACGCCGCCGCGTGGCCACCGAGCTGCGGCAGCGCGGCGTGGAGGTCATCGACGCACCCGCCGACACCTTCGCCCCCGCGGTCGCGGACGCCTACCTCGCGATGAAGGCCGCCGGCCGGCTCTGACGCGACGCGCAGGCCGTTGCAGACTGAACGCATGCTGCTCGACGGGATCAACCACATCGCGATCATCACGGCCGACGCGAAGCGGCTGCACGACTTCTACGTGGAGGTCTTCGACGCGACGATCCGCCCGGAGCGCGGGGAGCGCCCGGGCGTGACCATGTCGAACATCAACCTCGGGCCCCACACCGAGCTCAACGTGTTCCAGGTCGAGGACAACACCGAGGCGACGAAGCAGACACCGATGTTCGGGCGCGGGCGCATCGACCACTTCGGTCTGCAGGCGGCTTCGCTCGAGGCGTTCGAGACCATCCGTGAGCGGCTGATGGCACGCGGCGCGGCCGACGACTTCGTCACCGACTTCGGCCAGGTGCTGAGCGTGTTCTTCCGCGACCCCGACGGGCTCGAGGGCGAGGTCCTGGTCGCCAACCCCGACGCCCAGCCCGGCGTGCACAACCCTCCGGGCACGCGCGCGGCGCGCTACGCGGCCTGACGCATCAGACCTCGAGCGGGACCGATCCCACGAGGTCCGCGTCGACGTCGCCCGTGATCCCCCCACGGGTCGCGCGCCGACCGAAGACCACGACGTAGGTCAGGAACGCGACCTCGGCCACGCCGCCGATGGCGACGCGCAGCCACGGCGGCAGGCCCGACGGCGTCACGAAGCCCTCGATGAGGCCGCTGCACAGCAGCACGAACGCGAGGCCGATCGCCATCGACACCGTGGCGCGACCCTCCTGCGCCAACGCGGCCGCGCGCGTGCGCCGGCCCGGATCGACGAGCGTCCACCCGAGCCGCAGGCCCGCCCCCGCGGCGAGGAACACGGCTGTGAGCTCGAGCATCCCGTGCGGCAGGATCAGCGCGAAGAAGACACCGCCGCGGTGCTCACTGATCAGGTAGCCCGCGGCGGGCCCGAGCTGCGCGACCGCGGTCTCGATGAGCAGGATCGCCGGCAGCACGCCGAAGAACAGCCCGCCGACGAGGCACTGCGCGGCGACCCACGCGTTGTTGGTCCACACCTGGGCGGCGAAGCTCGAGTGCCGCGACACGTGGTAGTAGTCGACGAAGTCGTGGTTGTACTGCGCCAGCTCCTTCGGCGTGAGCAGCTTCTGCTGCACGTCCGGCGACGTCGCGATCCAGATGGCCTCCGCGGTGCCGAGGCCGAGGCACATGACCGCCGCGCCGAGCCACCACCAGCGCGCGCGCCAGGCCGCCGCGGGGAAGGTCCGCGTCACGAAGACCGCGACCGACCGCCAGCCGACGTCGCGCCCGCCGCCGACCGCTCCTCGCGCCCGCGCGACCAGGCCGGACAGCCGCGCGACGAGCAGCGGATCAGGGTTCGACGTGCGCACGACCGAGAGGTGCGTCGCGGTGCGCTGGTAGAGGTCGACCAGCTCGTCGAGCTCGGCGCCCCGCAGCTTGCCGCGCCCGACCAGGTCGTCGAGCCGGTCCCACGTGGCGCCGTGCGCCGCGACGTAGGCGTCGACATCCACGAACGGAACGCTAACGGCATGCTGTGCCCGTGAGCAGCAGCGTCGTCACCGGCGAGGCCGTGCCGCTCGACCTGCCGATCGCGCGGCTGCCCAGCCGGCTCATCGCCGCGGCCATCGACATCGCGATCGGCTACATCGGCCTGTTCCTCACGCTGATGCTGCTCGCCTACACCGCGGACGGGCTCGACCAGGCCACCGCCCAGGCGATCGCGGTCACGCTGCTCGTCGGCTTCCTCATCGCGTACCCCGTGCTGTTCCTGACGTTCAGCGGCGGCCGCACGCTCGGCAAGATGGCGATGGGCCTGCGGGTCGTGCGCGACGACGGCGGGCCCATCTCGTTCCGGCAGGCGCTGACCCGCGAGCTCGTCGGCTTCGTCGTCGAGAAGCCCGGCATCTCGCTCGGCGTGCTCGCTGTCGTCTCATCGCTCGTGCGTGAGGACAGCAAGCGCGTCGGCGACCTCGCCGCGGGCACCATCGTCATCAGCGAACGCGTGCCGGGCGGCGTGATCCCGCCACCGCAGATGCCCCCGCAGCTCGCCGCGTGGGCCGCGACGCTCGACCTGTCGCGGCTCCCCACGGGCCTGGCGCTGCAGGCGCGCCAGCTGCTGGCCCGTGCGCACGGCCTCGAGCCCGGCGCGCGCGAAGCCGTGGGAGCCCGGCTCGTCGCCGACGTCACCGCGTTCACGGGGCCTCCACCGGCCGGCACGCCGGGGTGGGCCGTGCTCGCCGCGGTGCTCGCCGAGCG
>DASZYF010000055.1:0-17002 GCA_035545535.1 Mycobacteriales bacterium
GGCGGACGTGGCCTGCTCATCCTCAACGGCCTGGCCGACTGGGGCGTGCAGACCATCGACGGCGGCAAGCGGGTGTGGGCCCGCCTTCCCGGTGGACGTAGCGCCAGCCGGCCCTAGCCGGGCGCACGGCGCGAGCCGCCACGCGCGCCCGTCGCGGGCGGGTCGTGCTGAGGAGCGGGTACCGGACAAAAGCGACGAACGTCACACGTTGTAGTACACTCAGTTCACTAAGTCGGCTGACCTGGCGCGTGCGGCGATGGGAGCTTGAGTGCCCGACCGGCGGCAATCGACGACGCGGTCGATCGTGCGGGTGGCCGCGCTCGCGGTGGCCGGCTGCTCGCTGGCCGGTCTCGCCCTCGCGCACGGCCCGGCGGCCGGAGCGGTCGGCGCCAACGCCTTCGACGGCACCGCCGCGGGCTACGGCTTCACGACGCTGATCCAGAACGGATCGATCCCCGCGGGCATCTCCCCCGAGCTGGACGGTCCGAGCGCGCAGGCCCACCTCGACTCGCTCGGCGACTCCGACGCGTTCGCCGCGGCGCCCTACCTGGGCGAGGACGTGACCGGTCTGCCGGGCCTCGCCTCGGGCCTGGCCGGCATCCCGCTGCCGGCGGACCCGCTCTACGTGAGCACCTCGGTCGGCGACCCGAAGAAGACCGCCAACGCCGGGCCGATCAGCCTCACCGCCACGAGCCGCGCCGGCCACGCCAGCAGCGAGGCCGCCGTCGCGTCGGGCAGCACGGGCGCCACCAGCAACGCCGACGTGACGGTCGACCCCGACCAGTCGGTGCAGGCCATCACCACGTCGGTGATCCGCGGGCTCGACATCGCCGGCGTGGTCAACGTCTCCGCCGTCGACACCAGCGCCGAAGCCGACCGCGCCAGCGACGGCACGGTGACCACCCACAGCACGCTGACCATCGGGCACATCACGGTGCCCGGCCTCGCGCTGTCCATCCCGGACTGCCTGCCGAACTCCGTGCCGCTGCCGGTCGGCGGCGTGCCGACGTTGCCGACGCTGCCCGCCTTCTGCACGTCGCAGGTGCCCGGCCTCAAGACGTTCGCAGGCAAGACCCTCACCGCGCCCGACCTGTCGTTCCACGATGGAACCTTCAGCGTCAACGTCTTCCCCGAGGCGGGGGGCCCGTCGCAAGCGATCCCCATCCCCGCCGACACCGTCTTCACGGCGTTGGCCGCCGCCGGCGTCACCGCGACCTACCAGAAGCCGCTCGCGCTCAAGGACAACGCCGGGAAGACGGACGGGGTCCAGGGCGCGAGCCTGACCTTCGCCACCACGCTGCCCTCTCCGCCCCCGCCGATCTCCAGCGAGCTCAGCGGCACGACGACGATCACGAGCACGATCGGCAACGTCAGCGCCCACGTCGACTACACCGTGGTGCCCGACGTCCCGGACGGCGTGACCGTTCCCGTCACGACGAACCCGCTGCCGGCCGGCACGGGCACGACGCCGGTCGGCACGTCTCCCGGGAGCACCGCGGGAGCGGCCGGCTCCACCGGAGGCGGTGCCTTCACCGACCCCGGGACCGGAGCCGTGACCGGAGCGCCGACCGACGGCGCGATCCCCCAGGTCGCCGCGCCTCAGGGCGTCGGCGGCGCACCACCGCAGCCCGAGGCACTGCGCACGAGCAACGAGCACCGGCTGGCGAACATCTACCCGATCCTCGTCATCGCCGGCCTGCTCGCCTACGCGATGACCCACGTCGCACGGACTTCTGGAAGGCGGTTCCGGTGGATCTCATGAAGGTCGTGCGGGCACTCAGCGACCGCGTCGGCGCGGCCGTCTTCGCCGCGCTCGGCGCGCTCGCGCTGCTGCTCGGGTGGATCGGCGTGAGCCGCACCGGCTACGTGTCGGAGCAGATGCCGTACATCATCTCCGGCGGCCTGCTCGGCATCTTCCTGCTGGGGGCCGGCGGCGTGCTCTGGCTGTCGGCCGACCTCCGTGACGACTGGCGCAAGCTCGACGCCCTCGACGAGACCATGAACAGGCTCGAGGAGACGCTGCGCACGACGACGGCGGTCCCGTCGGTCGAGCCGCCGACCGATCAGCTGCCGGCGGTGACCACCCGAGCTCGCCGCGCGGCCGGGACGCGCGCCCGCGGCGGGAGCGCGTGACGGCGCAGACCGCCTCCCCCGCGGCGGTGCGCCCGCGCAGCGTGCGTTCGACGACCCCGGAGCGCACGACCTCGAAGCAGCAGGTGACCCCGGAGCAGCTGCCCTCGCTGCCCTGGCGTCGCAGCGACCTGCGCCAGCTCGTCATGCTGGCGAGCGTCGGCGCGATCGTGATGCTGCTGGGCTGGGAAGGCGTCAGCGAGACCGACGACTACAACACCCAGCTGATCTGGATCGTCGTCGGCGCGAGCGGGCTCATCGTCGCGGCGCTCGGCGCCGGACTGTGGCTCTCGGCCGGCTTCCGCAACGTGCGCGAGCGCATGCTCGCCGTGCCGGACGAGACCGCCGCCTACCTGGCCATGCTCGACGGCGCGCCCGCGCCGGAGCGCGACCGGGCGAGCGTCGCGGGCCTCGTGACCGCTCCCGGGATGACGCGCTGGCACCACGCCGACTGCCTGCTCGTGCAGGGCAAGCGCGGTCTCCGAACCGTCGATCCGGCCCGCGAACCGGAGCTCCGAGCCTGCGACGTGTGCAACCCGTGAGCATCAGCGACTACACGCCCTACATCGTCGGCGGCATCACCGACGGCAGCCTCTACGGGCTCGCCGCCATGGGGCTGGTCCTGTCGTACAAGACGTCCGGCGTGTTCAACGTCGGCTACGGCGCGATCTCCGCGGCGGCGGCCTTCTGCTTCTACTCGCTGCACGTAAGCGCCGGCCTCGCGTGGGGCTTCGCCGCCCTGCTCACCGTCGGGGTGTTCGGCCCGCTCCTCGGGCTGGCCATGGAGGTGCTGGCGCGCGGCCTGGCGCGGGTGCCGTCGTCGTCGCGGCTCGTCGGCACGGTCGGGCTGCTCATCGGGCTGCTGTCGCTCGCACAGATCATCTACGGCGATCAGCCCAAGCAGCTGCCGGTGTTCCTGCCGGACGGCCGGGCGTTCCGGGTCGGCGGCGCGAACGTCACCTGGGCCCAGCTCATCACGCTGCTCCTCGGGACCGGCGCCGCCGTCGCGCTCTACGTGTTCTTCCGGCGCACCCGCACCGGCCGCGCGATGCGGGCCGTCGTCGACGACCCCGACCTGCTCGACATGACCGGGCTGGCCCCCGTGGCGATCCGCCGCCGGGCGTGGATCATCAGCTGCGCCTTCGCGGCGATGGCCGGTCCGCTGCTCGCCACCAAGGAGAGCGTGGACGCCGTCTTGCTCTCACTGCTCGTCATCCAGGCGTTCGGCGCGGCCTCGGCGGGCTTCTTCACCAGCCTGCCCCTCGCCTTCGTCGGCGGCATCGGAGTGGGTGTGCTGCAGGAGCTCACCACGAAGCAGATCAGCGGGCACCTCTCGCTGCAGAACCTCGACGTCGCCGTGCCGTTCCTGGTGCTGTTCCTGGTCCTGATCTTCGCGCCGCGGGCGAAGCTCGCCGAGGTCGGCCGGGCCGTGAAGCTGAAGGTGCCGCCGCCGAGCCGGCTGAGCCCGCGCACGCAGACCGTCGGCGCGCTCCTCGTCATCGCCCTGCTCGCGATCGTTCCCTACGTCGTCGACACCAAGCTGCCCATCTGGGACGCGGCGCTCCCCTACGCGCTCGTCCTCATGTCACTCGGCCTGCTCGTGCGCACGTCCGGCCAGGTGTCGCTCTGCCAGGTCGGTCTGATGGCCGTCGGTGCGGCCGCGGGCGGCCACCTCCTGCAGTCGCACGTCCCCTGGGGCATCGCGCTCATCGTGTCGGGACTCGTCGCCGTGCCGGTCGGCGCCATCGTCGCGATCCCGGCGATCCGGCTGTCAGGCCTCTACCTCGGGCTCGCCACGCTGGGCGTCGGCGTGCTGCTCGACAAGTTCTTCTACACGCAGTCGTTCATGTTCGGTGTCACCGGCGGCCTGCACGCGCCGCGGCCGCACGTCCTCGGGCTGCAGACCGACAAGGGCTACTGGTACGTGATGCTCGCGATCGTCGTCGCGTGCGCGGGCGTCGTCACCCTCATCGAACGGTCGCGGCTCGGCCGGCTGCTGCGCGGCTTGGGAGATGCGCCGACCGCACTGACCACCGCGGGGCTCGACATCAACGTGACCAAGGTCATCGTGTTCTGCGTCGCGGCGCTGCTCGCCGGCCTCGGCGGTGCGCTGTCGGCGTCGCTCAACGAGCAGATCGACGGCTCGTCGTTCCCGTACCTGTACTCGCTGATCCTCCTCGCCGTCATGGCCATCGCGGGTCGGGCGACCGTGCCGACCGCGATCGTCGGTGCGCTCGCCTACCAGGTGCTGCCGGGCTACATCGGCAACGCGACGTTCAGCCAGTGGCTCCAGGTGGCGTTCGGCGTCGGCGCCATCGTCGCCGCACTGCTGTCGAGCGGTGGCGCGTCGGTCGCGCGGCTGCAGCAGTACGTCACCGCGACCGGGCGCGAGCGCCCGGGACCACTCGTGGCCCGGCTGTCCACCACCCGACGGCCCGTCCCGTCCGCCTGAGCACCGAGGAGCTGTTGTGAAGCGCCGACCCCTTGCCGTGACGATCGCGGCGGCCGCGTGCGCGCTGAGCGCGTGCGGCACGCAGCTCTCGCACGACCGGATCGTGGCCGACTACAACGGCGGCGGAGCGCGCGGAGCCGCCGCCGGCACCGCACCCGACGGGACCGGCGCGGTTCCCACGCAGGCCGTCGGCGCCGCCCCGACGGTGGCCGGGCCCACCACCGGCACCGGGCCCGTGACGGCACCGACCGCCGGCGCGGTCACCGGTGGCCAACCCGTCGCGGTGCCCCCCGCGGGCAGCGTCACCGGCGCTCCTCCCGCCGGCGCGAGCACCGCGCCCACGAGCACCAGGGCGGGAGGGCCCGCTCCGACCGCGGGCCGGTCCGGTGCGGCGACGGCCGCGTGCACCACGTCGGGCGCCCCCGTGGTGCTCGGCCAGGTCGGCACCTTCAGCGGCGTGGTCGGCGCCGTGTTCAGCCAGGCGAAGACCGCGCTGGCGATCTGGGCCAACGACATCAACTCCCGGGGCGGCCTCGCGTGCCACCCGGTGCGGGTGGTCTCGAAGGACGACGGCGGCAGTCCGGCGAACGCCAACAGCGCTGTGCAGGACCTCGTCAAGAACGACCACGCCATCGCCATCGTCGGCTCGATGGTCGCGACGACGGTGTCCGGGCTGCAGCAGGGCATCGACCAGACCGGCGTCCCGGCCGTCGGGGGTGACGCGGCGAACCCGATCTGGACCACCGACCCGTTGTTCCGGGTCGAGGGCGGCACCTTCGACCCGAGCCTGCTCGGCATGGCGCACCTGGCCGCCCTGGCGAGCAAGCCGAAGATCGGCCTGCTGTACTGCATCGAAGCCGCGATCTGCAGCCAGTCCGGCCCGATCCTGACCAAGGGCGCACCCGAGGTCGGAGCCCAGATCGTCTACAGCGCATCGGTGTCGATCACGCAGCCCTCCTTCACCGCGCAGTGCCAGTCGGCCAAGAACGCGGGAGCGCAGTCGCTGATCCTCGGCCTCGACTCCTCCGGCGTGCAGCGCCTCGCCCGCGACTGCGTCGCCCTCGACTACCACCCCTTGCTCATCACCACCGCCACCGCCCTCAACGGCCCGTCGATCGCCGACGACCCGAACCTGCAGGGCATGCAGACGACGTCGCGGGTGGCGCCCTGGATGCAGACCGACACCCCGGGCGGCGCCGCGTTCCTGGCGGCCGTCCAGCGCTACGCACCCACGCTGGCCGTCGACGAGGCCGGGGCGGAGGGCTGGGCCAGCGCCAAGCTGCTGGAGGCGGCCGTCAACGCTCTCGGCGCGTCCGCCCGAGGCGACCTCACCCCCGCGCTGATCATCAAGGGACTCGGCCTGGTCAAGAACGAGACCCTCGGCGGGTTGTCGCCGGCCATCACGTTCACCGCCGGCAAGGCCTCACCCGAGAACCCGTGCTACTACATCGAGGTCCTGACCAACAAGGCGTGGACGGCACCGCAGGGCAGCACCAAGATCTGCGGGCCGGCCTCGTAGCGAAGCCTCGGCCGCGAAAGTGGCAGTCGACTGCCATTAGTGTGCCCGCATGGGCATCGCTCTGTCGGAGGACCACCTCGAGCTCGCGCGCGTGACCCGGTCGGCGTTGTCGGCGCGCCAGGTGCTCGCCGCCGCACATGCATCGCTCGACGGCCCGGCCGACGGCCGCGCGGTGTGGCAGCTGGCGCGTGAGCTCGGCTGGCTGGGCCTGCACATCGATGAGCGCTTCGGAGGGCAGGGCGCCGGACCGGCGGAGCTGCTCGTCGTGCTCGAGGAGCTGGGCCGCGTCGTCGCCCCGGGTGCGGTGCTCGGCACCGTGACCGCGGCCGCGGTCATCGCCGAGCGCGGCACCGACGAGCAACGCGAGCGGTGGCTGCCGGACCTGACCGCGGGCGCGACCGCCGGTGCGGCCGTGATCGACGGCGTCGCGCTGGGCGCCGACCTCGCCGACGTGCTCGTGGGCACGCGCGGCGATGACGTGGTGATCGTGCGCAACGAGCCGCCGGTCGTGGTCGACACCCACCGGGACGTCGACTCCACCCGCACCGTCAGCCGGGTCGACATCGGCGCCGCGCCGGTGCTCGACGTCCTGCCGGACGCGGCCGCCGCGCTGCGCCGCACCGCCCGGCTGTTCGCCAGCGCCGAGGCGATCGGCGGGATGAACGCCGTCACCGAGATGGCGGTCGGCTACGTCAAGGTCCGCGAGCAGTTCGGCAAGCCCGTCGGCACCTTCATGGCCGTCAAGCACCACTGCGCCGGCATGCTCGTCGACACCGAGCTGGCGACCTCGGCCGTGTGGGACGCCGGCCGAGGCGCCGCTTCGGCTGAGGAAGCCGAGCTCGTCACCGCGATCGCGGCGGCGACCGCGCTGCCCGCCTACCTGCGACTGGCCCGACTGAACATCCAGCTGCACGGCGGCATCGCGTTCACGTGGGAGCACGTCGCCCACCTCTACCTGCGGCGGGCGCTGGCGCTCGCCGCCGCCTTCGGACGCCCGGAAGCGCTGGCCACCCAGGTGGTCGACCTCTGCCGGGCGGGCGTCGAGCGCGCGGCGGCGCTCACGCTCCCACCCGAGGCGGAGACCCACCGCGAGGCGGCCCGCGCCTTCGTCGCCGAGCACCTCGCCCTGCCCGAGGACGAGCGGCGCGTCCACGTCGCGCGCTCGGGCTACCTCGTCCCGCACTGGCCCCGGCCGTACGGCCGGGCCGCGGACGCGGTCGAGCAGATCGTCATCGACGAAGAGCTCGCCGAGGTCGAGCGGCCCGACCTCGGCCTCGGCGGGTGGGTGCTCCCGGCGGTGCTGCAGGTCAGCACGCCCGAGCAGGCCGAGCGGTGGATGTGGCCCGCGGTCGAGGGACGGACCCGGTGGTGCCAGCTGTTCAGCGAGCCCGGCGCCGGCTCGGACGCGGCCGCCGTCGCCACCCGCGCGGTGAAGGTCGACGGCGGGTGGCGGGTGAACGGCCAGAAGGTCTGGACGAGCGACGCGGCCAGCTGCCAGTGGGGGCTCGCCACCCTGCGCACCGACACCACCGTCAGCAAGCACGCGGGCATCACCACGATGGCCATCGACATGTCCGCGCCCGGGGTGACGGTGCGCCCGCTGCGCGAGATCACCGGTGACGCGCTGTTCAACGAGGTCTTCTTCGACGACGTGTTCGTCCCCGACCGCGACGTCGTCGGCGAGGTCAACGGCGGCTGGGCCGTGGCCATGTCGACGCTCGGCTTCGAACGGGTCTCCATCGGTGGCGACGTGACGAGCATCCCGGCCCACGAGGTGATCCCGATCCTCGACCGGCACGCGCCCGGCGACGTGGCGCTCGCCGGCGAGCTCGGCACGCTCATCGCGGAAGCGCACGCGCTGCGCATGCTGAACCAGCGCAGCGCGGCCCGTCTCATCCAGGCCTCGAAGCCGGGGGCGGAGGGCGTCATCGCCAAGCTGGTCGGCGCCGAGCACCAGCAGCGCGTCACCGAGCTCGGTCTGCGCATCGCCGGAGTGGCGGCGCTGCTGGGCGAGGAGCCGCGGCTCGTGCGCGACTCCTTCTACACCCGCTGCCTCACGCTGGCCGGCGGCACCTCCGAGATCCTGCGCACCTCCATCGCCGAACGCATCCTCGGCCTGCCCCGCGAGAAGTGACGCCCGCCGGCGTCACAGGTCCGCGACCCGCGGGGCCACCTCCGCGGCGACCCAGCGCAGGTGGTCGAGGTACTCGTCGAGGCCGCTCACCGGAGGCGGCGAGATCCACGTCTCGGTGACGCCGTAGCCGGCCAGCTCCGCACACCGGTCGACCGCGAGCTGGACGTCGAACCCTTCGGCTCGGATCGCGTCGACCGAGACGTGCTCGGCGCCGATGTTCATCGCGGCGAAGGAGTAGAAGACGTCGAGGTCCCGGCCGTCGTAGCCGGGTGATGCGCGCAGCAGGTCGAGCCGGGCGGGCAGGTCGCCCGGCTTGGTCAGCCAGGGCGCCCACCCGTCACCGAAGCGCGCGACCCGCCGGAGCACGGCGTCGGCGTCGCCCCCCATCCAGATGCGTGGGTGCGGTTGCTGCACCGGCTTGGGGCCGAATGCGACGTCGGTGAACGCGACGTAGGGCCCTTCGTAGCTCGGCTCCTCGTCGTGCCACAGCGCCATCATCGCGGCGAGGTAGTCATCGGCGCGACGCCCGCGCTCCTCGAACGGGACGCCGATGATGTCGAACTCCTCGCGCAGCCAGCCGACGCCGAACGTCACCTGGGCCCGGCCGCCGGACAGCCAGTCCAGCGTCGCGACGGCCTTGGCGAGCACGACCGGGTCGTGCAGCGGCAGCAACGTCAACATCGTGCCGATCCCGATGCGGCTGGTCGCGCCCGCGAAGAACCCCTGGGCGGTCGATGCGTGCAGGTAGTGGTTGCCCGACAGGCCGAGGTGCGGCCGCGGCGTGAGGAAGTGCTCCGGCACGAAGACACGGGTGAAGCCGAGCCGGTCGGCCTCGACCGCGACGTCGGCGATCTGACGGCCGGACAGCGCGGGCTCCCACGGCTGGGTGATCGCGGGGACCTGCATGCAGTTGGGGAGCGCAAGCGAAAGCCTCATGCACAGGGCCTCTCGGCTATGGTGGCGGCGAAAGTGGCAGTTGACTGCCACTATAGGAAGGTGGCCGTGATCACGCAGGAGCAGCGGGCGGTGCTGGAGTCGGGTCCCCAGCACATGTACCTGTTCGTCAACGCGGGGGACGCCGCGCCGGTCGGGTACCCGATGACCGCCTTCTGGGCCGACGAGGCCGTCCACTTCACCACCTACCGCGCGGCGCGCAAGACGGCGCGGTTGCTCGCGGACGACCGCGTCTGCTGCCTGTTCGCGCCCTGCGCCACCGAGCCGGCCCCCGACCGGGTGCTGCTCGTGCAGGGCCGGGCGACCCTGGCCGACAGCGACGTGATCGCGTCCCGTGCGGCCGACCTCGACGCGACCGGGAGGCCGCTGCCCGTGCCGCCCGACGTGCAGGCCAAGGTCGCCCGCCGGCTCGACGCCGGCAAGCGCGTCGTGTTCGCGGTGGCGGTCGAGGACGCCGCCTTCGTGCCGGTCCCGACGCAGGAGGCCACGTGGCGCGTCCGGATCTGAGCATGGGCGCGCCGGCCGTCGAGGCCCTCGTCGCGCGGTGCGCGACGGCGGCGGTGGCGACCGCCGGGGCTGACGGGTACCCCACCGCAGCGCTGGCCGTCGTCGTGCCGGGCGACGGCGGCTGCACGCTCGCGTTGCCGGACGGACCGATCGCCCGGACGGTGGCCAGCGGCGCCCCGGCGTGCGTCGTGGTCGACGACTGGCCGAGCTACCACCAGATCCAGGGAGCAATCCTGCGCGGCACGGCGCGGATCGAGCGCGGGCTGCCGTCGCTGCGGGGCGCGACCGTGACGAGCTTCGACTTCGCGAAGGCGGCCCCGTGACCCTGCTCGTGCAGAACCCGCCGCGCACGGTCGCTGACCTGACGCCCCCTCTGCTGACCGAGCTCCTCGGCGGTGCGTTCCCCGGCGCTGTCGTCGCCTCCGCCCGCCCGCGTTCGACGCACCAGGGGACGACGACGCACGTGCACCTCGACCTCACCTACGAGGCCGGCTCCCCGGCGGAC
The DNA here is from genome assembly GCA_035545535.1 of Mycobacteriales bacterium. GTDB lineage: Bacteria > Actinomycetota > Actinomycetes > Mycobacteriales > CAJCIY01 > DASZYF01. The sequence continues at coordinate 10,202 of DASZYF010000055.1, forward strand.
GCGCCCCAGCAGGTCTTCGTGAAGACCGAGCTGTCCACCGTGGACGACCTGCCCGACGAGTTCGTGACCGCCCTCAGCGAAGGCAGCGAAGGGGCGTCGATCCTGCTCGCCGAGCAGCGCTTCTACCGGGAGATCGCGCCCTCGCTCGACCTCGAGCTGTTGCGCGTGTTCGCCTCAGAACCCGTGCCGGGGCCGGCCCAGTTCCTCATCCTCGCGGAGGACGTGACCCAGCGGGGCGCGACGTTCCCCGACCCGGCCGGGACGCAGACGCCCGACCAGGTGGCCGCGTTGCTGCGGACGCTCGCCCACCTGCACGCGCCGTTCTGGGACAGCCCCCGCCTGCGCGACGGCGGAGACCTCGCCTGGCTCGACTCCCCCGTCGACGGTCTGTTCACCGCGTTCCTGCGCACCGACGGGTGGGCGCTGATCCGGATGCTGCTCGACGAGCCGTACAAGGTGCCGCTGCTGGAAGCGACCGGCCTGGACGCCGACGGCATGGAGAAGGCGTTCTGGGCCAGCCAGGAGGTCTTCGCGCGGGACCCGCGCACCCTGCTGCACGGCGACCCGCACCCCGGCAACGTCTACCGGCTCCCGGACGGCACGACGGGTCTGCTCGACTGGCAGCTCGTGCGGCGCGGGTCGTGGGTGCACGACGTGGCGTACGCCATCGTCGGCGCGCTCGACCCGTCGGTGCGCGCGGCCGCCGAGCGCGACCTGCTGGCGGGCTACCTCGCGGAGCTCCGGCATCAGGGCATCGCCGCCCCCGTCCTCGACGACGCGTACGCGCTCTACCGGTGCGCCCCGCCGTGGGGCTTCGCCATGTGGGCGATAGCGCCCGGCGTCATGTACAGCGACGCGCTCATCGGTGCGGTGCTCGAACGCTTCGCGGTCGCGATCCGGGAGCTCGGCACCGCCGAGCAGCTCGGTCTCTGAGAGAGAGAGGAACGCATGTCGGTAGCGGTGGTCGGGATCGGCCGGACGTCGTACACGAAGCGGTCAGGACGCACGACCCGGGCGATGGCGGTCGAGGCGACGCGCGCCGCGCTCGCCGACGCCGGGCTCGCCCCCAAGGACGTCGACGGGATGCTCACGTTCCACGTCAACGACTCCTGCTTCCCCCAGGACGTCGCGTGGGCGATGGGCATCGACGAGCTCGACTGGGCCAACGCGGTGCTCGGCGGCGGGAACCTCGTGGCCGACCAGATCGCCACGGCGGCCGCGGTCATCGAGGCGAAGATGTGCAACGTCGTGGTCGTGTACCGCTCGCTCAACGGCCGGTCCGGGCACCGGCTGGGGTCGATGGAAGGGCCGATCCAGGTCGCGAACGACGAGCAGTTCTACGCACCCGCCGGGTGGCTCGTCCCGCCGCAGTGGTTCGCCATGTGGGCGCGCCGCCACCAGGTCACGTACGGGTCGACGTGCGAGGACCTCGGGGCGATCGCGGTCCAGCAGCGCACGCACGCCGTGCCGAACGAGCACGCGACGATGCGCACGCCGATGACGCTGGACGACTACCTCGCCGGCCGCTGGATCAACGAGCCGTTCCGGGTCTACGACTGCACGGCCGAGGTCGACGGCGCGGTCGCGATCGTGCTCGCGCGGGAGGACATCGCGATCTCCTGCGCGCAGCCCCCGGTCTGGCTGGTCGGCTCGTCGAACGCCCAGAGCGGTGTCCCGTGGTCGGCGTGGCCCGACCCGACCGAGATGTACGCGACGAGCGCCGGCCGCAAGCTCTGGCAGCGGACGGGGCTGAAGCCCGCCGACATGGACCTCGCCTGCCTGTACGACTGCTTCACCTACACCGTGATGGCCAGCGTCGAGGGCTTCGGCTTCTGCGAGAAGGGGGCCGTCGGCGACTTCTACCGCGAAGGCCGCGCGACCTACGGCGGGGACATCGTCATCAACCCGCACGGCGGCCTGCTGTCCGAGGGCTACATCCACGGCCTCAACCACCACTACGAGTCGACGCTGCAGCTGCGCGGTGCCGCGGGTGAGCGCCAGGTCGCCGGAGCGCAGACCGCTCTGGTCAGCGCCGGCGGCGGTCCCTACGGCGGCGCCAACGTGTACTCGTCGGTGCAGCCGTGACGGCGCCGGCGATGGAGCCGCCCGTGCCGCTCCCCGACCCCGACACCCAGGGCTTCTGGGACGCGACCGCGCAGGGCGCGTTGGCGGTGGCCCGGTGCACGGAGTGCGCGCGGTGGCAGCAGCCCCCGACCGAGCGCTGCCGTCACTGCGGTGGCGTGCCGGCGTTCGAGCCGGTGACCGGCCGGGGCACGATCTACTCCTTCATCGTGATCCGGCAGCAGACGGTGCCCGGCCACGAAGCGCCGTACGTGTGCGCGCTCGTCGAGCTCGAGGAGTCCCCCGACGTCCGGCTCACCGCGATCGTGCGGTGCGCGCCGGAGGAGGCGCGGGTTGGCATGCCGGTGCGAGCGGTCATCGCGCCGGTCGGCTCCAGCGGGTTCGCGGCGCCCGAGTTCGTCCCGGCAGACTGAGGTCCGTGCCCGAGGCCCCCACGCGCTCGCGCCGCTCCGAGAGGACGGCGCAGACCCGGCAGGCCCTGGTCGAGGCGGCTCTGGCCCTGATGAGCCGGCAAGGCTACGACGCGATCTCCACCGACGACATCGCCGCCGCGGCCGGGGTCTCCCCGCGCACGTTCTTCCGCTACTTCCCGACCAAGGAGAGCGTGCTGCTCTTCGGCGAGGACGACTTCATCCGGTCCTTCGCCGAGCACTACCGCGAGCAGCCGACGCGGCTGCGCGAGCTCGACGCGGTGCGGGCCACCTTCGTGGCGCTGGCCCCCACCATCACCGGGCTGCACCGGCGCATCCGCCTGTACAACCAGGCGCTCGCGTCGTCGTTCGTCCTGCGCGGCCAGGAGCAGGCCCATCACGACGAGAACGTCACCCGCGTCGCCGGCGCCCTGGCCGGCCGGCGCGGGCTGCGCAAGCCCGACGACGCCGCCCGCCTGCTCGCGACCGTCGTGGTGGCGACCCTGCAGACCGTGGTGAACGACTGGGCGGCCGGACCGGCCCGCGCCGACCTCGGTCAGCTCATCGCCGACCGCTTCGCCCTGCTCGAAGCGGTCGTCCGCGGCCGCTGAGCGGAGATCAGCGCCCCACGAGAGGGACGCCCGGGCCCGGGCAGGCGATGGACGTGCCCGGCCCGCACTGCTGCGTGCGCAGGTAGCTGGGGTACGTCGCCACCGGCCCTGCGTGCGTGCTGGTCACGATCATCACCGCGTCGTAGCCGAGACCGACGACGTTGACGAAGCCGACGACCGCGAGCAGGCGGGCGACGACGACCCACCGCGCGCCGATGGGCAGGCGCTCGGACCCGCGTTCGACCGCTGTCCGGCCCTGGTCGTCGCGCGTGTGCCGCAGCGCACCCACCGCCGTGAGCACCAATGACCAGAGCAGCAGACCGTAGACGGGGAGCTGGTGGGTCGTCCCCGCCCACAGCGTCAGCGCGTGGATCGACGACGGGTATGCGCTGAGCTGCAGCCGGCTCGCGACGATCTCCATCGTGGCCTCGAACACCGCCACTGCGGCCCATGCGACCAGGAACGCAGCGAGCATCGACGTCCCCGCGCGCCGGGCGCGGACGCGCCTCATGACCGCGTCGGCCAGCACGGCGCACAGCAGGCCCATCCAGACGTAGACGGTGCCGATGATGAGGACCGGTTCCGTCATCGTGTGCGCGTTCGCGCTGAACCAGCCCGGCACGCGCTCGGTCCACGACCCGAGGTTCACGCCGTAGGCGTTGTACATGATCGTCGGCCGCAACCAGTTGATGATCGGGTCGTGCCACCACGTGAGCACCCACGCGATCATGAGCATCGCGTCGGTCGTCAGGCGCCGCTCGCGCCGGACCCGCCGAGCCACGAGCACGATCGCGACCGCGGCCGCGGTGGTGCTGAACACCTCGAAGGCGACCACCGCGATGCGCACGTGTCGCGGCACCGGATCCGCACCCGTGCCGATGTGCGCGGCGTCGCCGGAGGCGAACCAGCTGACGTACACGTAGGCCTGCAGCGCGACGACGGCCAGGCCGATCCACGCCCACGTGAGGACCGGTCGCAGCGGCGGCCGGGAGACCACCGCGGACCGGGCGGACCGGGGAGCGGCGACCGCCGACGTCACGACGCCGAGCTCACCTGCGGGTCGCCGGCCGGTTCCCAGAACGCCATGCTCACCGATCCGAGGTCGAGCAACGGCGACAGCACCATGCGCCCGTCCATGAGCCGGGCGAGGAAGTCGGCCATGACCGCGCCCGGCTCGGCCTCGACCTCGTAGATGACGAGGAACCGTTGCGGCGGTGGTGGGATCACCGCGATGTCGTTGTCGGGGATGGTGAGCTCGGCGATCGTGTAGCGCTGTGCTCCCACCACGCCCGGGACCTTGAGCACGTCGGGCACGTGCGTCGTCTCGTACCAGTCGACGAAGGCCTTCTCGTCCGCACCGTCCACCGGGTTGGAGAAGACCAGGAACCTCGAGGGCATCGGCGCCCCTTCCGTGCGGCTCGCACAAGATGACAGTTGACTGCCACTATGGCGGGCACGGAGCGTCGAGGCAAGGACCCGGAGGAGCACGGATGAGATCGTTCAGCGAGCTGGTCATGACCCAGCGCGCCTGTCGCCGGTTCGACCCCGACGCGGAGGTCACCGACGAGGACATCGCCACGATGGTGCGCCACGCCGTGCACGCGCCGAGCGCGGAGAACAAGCAGCCGTGGGAGTTCGTCGTCGTGCGCTCGGCAGAGGTCCGGCACACGTTCGGCGCGATGATGCGCGAGGTCTGGGCGCTGGGCGGCGCCGAGTACGTCAAGGCCAACGCATCGCCGTTCGTCGCGGCCGACGTGACCGACGGCATCGCCGGTGGCGGGCTCGACACGGCGCCCGTCCTGATCGTCGTGTGCGCCGACCTCGACAAGGTCCTCGAGGTGTGGGCGGCGGCGTCGATCTACCCGGCGACGCAGAACCTGCTGCTCGCGGCCGCCTCACTCGGTCACGGGTCGTGCCTCACGACCGGCCTCACGACGGCGTTCGCCGACAAGGTGCGCGAGCTGCTCGCCCTGCCGGCGACGCTGCTGCCCATGGCCGGGGTCTACGTCGGCCGCCCGGCCAAGCCGCTCGCCGCGCCGCGGCGCGAACCGGCGGAGCAGCACATGCACCGCGAACGGTTCGGCTGCGCCTGGGTCAGCTAGCGATCCGCGGCCGGCGCACCACGCCCTCCTGGAACGTCGAGGCGACCAGCACGCCGGCGCGGTCGACGAGCGCGCCGTGGCACAGCACGCGACCGCCCCCGGCCCACGAGCTCGTCATCTCGTAGCGCAACCAGTCGTCGGCCCGCACCGGCGCGTGCAGCACGACGCCGTGGTTGAGGCTCGAGGCGATCGCCGACCGCGGCCCGCCGAGGACGAGCCCGTGCGGTGGCAGGCCCGTGGCGAGCAGGAAGACGTCGGACAGGAACGCGAGCGCCGCCGCGTGCAGCTGCGGGTCGTCCGGCAGCGCGTCCCGCACCCGGAGGTGGACGACCTGGCGCGCGGCGGGCCGTTCTCCCCGCAGGATGCGCACGCGCGCGGGCAGGTCGGGGAACCGGATGTCGACGGGCACCGCCGCCTGGAGCGTGACGAACCACTCCTGGCTGTCGGCGTCCCAGGTGTGGAGGTCGGGCGGCTCCGGAGGCTCCCAGGGGTCCGCCGCCGGTGGTGCCGCCGGCGGGGGCGGGCCGGTGCGGACCGCCTGCTCGAGGATCGGCCGCCCTTCCTGCGCGGCGACCACGAGGTGCAGATCCGCGCCGAGCGGCCGCACCGCGTAGTCGATGGGGAGCTGCAGGTCGCCGCCTTCGAGGAACGTCGTGCGCAGCGAGAGCACCGCCCGTCCGGGTGCCTCGTGGGCCGCGGCCCAGGTCGCCTGACCCATCACCAGGCCACCGAAAAGGCGGCCGCGCCGCGTGGGGGCCGGCCGGCCGCGGTAGTGGCCCCCGCCCATCGGCTCGAGCGCGAGCTGGTCGGCGGCGCTGCGCACTACGACGCGACGAGGACGCGGCGGTGCGCCGCCGGGGTGCCGAACATGCGGTCCAGGAGGTGCGCCCGCTTGAGGTAGAGGTGGGCGTCGCTGTCGTCGGTGAAGCCCATCCCGCCGTGGATCTGGATGTTGTCGCGGGCACCGCGCAGCGCGGCGTCCGACGCGATGACCCGCGCCGCGGCGACCAGCGCCTCCGCATCGGCCCGTCCCTCGTCGACCGCGAGCGCCGCGAACAGCACCAGGCACTCAGCGGCCTCGGTGCGCACCGCCATGTCCGCGCACTTGTGCTTCACCGCCTGGTGGACCCCGATGGGCGCGCCGAACTGCTCGCGGAGCGTCGCGTGCCGCACGGCCATGTCGCGCACGCCCGCGCTCACGCCCGCGAGCAGGGCGGCGGTGAGCACCGATGCCCGCAGCGCGAGGTCGTGCGCCGCGTTCCCCTGCGCAGTGGCGACCGGCGGGCCGTCCACGCGACCGCAGCTCAACCGGGCCGCCTCGTCGATGCTGCGCCGGTCCTCGAGGCCGACGAGCGACGCGACCGGGTAGAGGTCCGCGCGGCCGGCGGCGAGCACCAGCACGTGCGTCGCCGACGTCGCGTCGACGAGCAGCAGGTCGGCCGGCAGCTGGTCGGCAGCTGCCACGATCGCGGCGGCGACCGGACCGTCGCCCGCCGCGATCTGCTCGCTCAGCGCGGACTCGCCCGCCACCGCGGCCAGCCGCGCCCCGACCATCGTCGCGACGAGCGGGCCGGGCGCGAGCGCGCGGCCCGCCTC
>DASZYF010000056.1:0-14572 GCA_035545535.1 Mycobacteriales bacterium
GGAGCCGCCGCCCGGCGTCGCCGCCGCGGTGGAGCCGACCGGGGTGACGCCGCCGTCACCGGCCGCGGCCGTCGGGGCCGCACCCGCGCTCGCGCCCGCCGCCTGGGTCACGCCGGCCGGCGTGAACGCCTGGTCGGGAAGCCGTGTGCCGCAGGCGACCAGTGCGAGCAGCCCCGTGGCGAGCAGGGGGACGAGACGGGCCCGTCGACGACGGCGGGGCACGGCGATACCTCCGGGAGGAGCAGGGGATGACGGACCTGACGTGATCGTCAGAGACGATGCTGACACACCGACCTGGGCGAAACCCGGGGACGGAGGGACGCCTACTCGGCGTCGGCGGCTTCGACCTCTTCGCGGCTTATGCCGAGGACGAACAGGACGCTGTCGAGGTACGGGACGTTCACGGCGGTGTCCGCGGCCGCGCGCACGACCGGCTTCGCGTTGAACGCGATGCCGAGACCGGCGGCGGCCAGCATGTCCAGGTCGTTGGCGCCGTCGCCGACCGCGACCGTCTGGCTCACCGGCAGCCCCTCGGCCGCGGCGAAGCGGCGCAGTGCCTCCGCCTTGCCGGCGCGGTCGATGATCGGTCCGACGAGCTTGCCGGTCAACCGGCCGTCGACGATCTCGAGCGTGTTCGCGCTCGCGTGGTCGAGCCCGAGGTCGGCCGCGAGGTGATCGGTGACCTGGGTGAAGCCACCGGACACGATGCCGATCGCATAGCCGAGGCGCTTCAGCGTGCGCACGAGCGTGCGGGCGCCCGGGGTGAGCGTCACCTGCTCGCGGACGGCATCGACCGCGGACGCGTCCAGCCCGGCGAGCAGCGCGACCCGTTCGCGCAACGACGCGGCGAAGTCGAGCTCGCCGCGCATCGCGCGCTCGGTGATCGCGGCGACGTCCGCCTCGCAGCCGGCGTGTGCGGCGAGCATCTCGATGACCTCGCCCTGCACGAGGGTCGAGTCGACGTCCATCACGACGAGCCGCTTGGCCCGGCGGTAGAGCGATGCCTTCTGCACGGCGACGTCGACCCCGACGTGTGACGACTCCTCCGCCAGACCGGCCCGCAGCTGCGCGGCATCGCCACCCGCGACGACCAGCTCGATGCACGTGACCGGCCAGCGCGCGAGCCGCGTGATGCTCTCGATGTTCGCGCCGGCCGCGGTGATGCGGCCGGCGAGCGCTCCGACCGCGTCCGCGCCGAGCTGCTCGGCCATGAACGTGATGTGGTGGCGGTTGCCGTGCCGCGGCAGGTCCGCCTCGTCACCGGGCACGACGGTGACGGACAGGCCGCCGGTCGCGAGCGCGGCGAGCGACCGCTCGAGGTCGGCGGGCGCGGACTCCGTGCTGCACAGCACGGCGAGGACGAGCTGCTCGCGGATCGTGACCTGCTCGAGGTCGACGACGACCGCCGCGTGCTCGGCCAGCGCGGCGAACAGCGCGACGGTCACACCGGGGCGGTCGGGCCCCGACACGATCACGAGGACGCGCGCGCTCACGGACGCACGGTATCTACGCGCCGCTCCTCGCCTCCTGCCGGAGCGGTGCTGCCCTCAGGTGTAGCGCACCTCGACCGGCACATGTCGGGTCAGGGCGTAACACGACCGATTCGGGGCACGATCGACCTTCGGGGGGACCGAAATGTCGGATCTCCAGGAAAGGTGCCCTAGTGACACTGTCCCGTCACATCCCTCGCCCCTCACGACGAGCGGCGGCCGTCATGACCGCTTCCGGTGTCGGCGTAGCCGCGCTCGGCGCAGTGCTCGCCACGACCGCCGGCGCGGCGACCACCACCACCACCAACTACCGCGAGTCGGTCGTGTGCTCGTTCACCGCCTCGGTCGCGCCGCCGGCCAACCGTGTGCTGTCGACCAAGCTCCTCCTCGCGGCCGGCCACACCGCGAACGGCACCATCCCCGTCCCCACGTCGTACAAGGACCCCAGCACGGGCGCCACCATCACGGTGACGCAGTGGGTCGTGAACTACGGCGCTGATGGTCTCGGCGCACACGGCAAGGTCGGCTCGCTGGGCGCCAACGTCGGCGGTCAGCTGTCGCGCAGCCCGATCGGCATCGACGTCTCGACGCACGGCTTCAACCTGACGTTCAACGCGTCGAGCACCCCGATCCCGTACACGTTCCAGGACTCGGGCCCGGTCAACGCGCGCATCACCATCAACACGTTCGTGGGCGCCGCGACGCAGACGGACACACGTGTGGTCCCGGGCAAGGTGTGCCCGGCGGGCACCAACGCGGTCACGAACATCGACCCGAACGGCCCGGCCGACCCGACCACGGCTCCGACCGGCACGCCCACCGCGACGCCGACCACGAGCGCATCGACCAGCGCGAGCGCATCGACCAGCGCGTCCGCGTCGACGAGCGCCAGCGCGTCCGGGCTCCTTCCGGTCAACCGCAACGGCTGACCACTGCACCTGACGTGACGAGAGCCCCGGCCGTCGGCCGGGGCTCTCGTCGTGTCACGCCGGGACGGACCGTTCGGCCGGGCCCACGTAGACCTGCCGCGGGCGGCCGATCTTCGTGGTGGGGTCGCTGATCATCTCGCGCCACTGCGCGATCCAGCCGGGAAGCCGACCGAGCGCGAAGAGCACCGTGAACATCTTCGTGGGGAAGCCCATCGCCTTGTAGATGACGCCGGTGTAGAAGTCCACGTTCGGGTAGAGCTTCCGCTCGATGAAGTACTCGTCCGCGAGCGCGATCTCCTCGAGGTTCATCGCGAGGTCGAGCAGCGGGTCGTGCACGCCCATGCGGTCGAGCACGTCGCGGGTCGCCTTCTTCACGATGGCCGCGCGCGGGTCGTAGCTCTTGTAGACGCGGTGACCGAAGCCCATGAGCTTCACGCCGGGCTCCTTGTCCTTCACCCGACGCACGAACGTCGCAACGTCGTCGCCGCTCGCCTGGATGCCCTCGAGCATCTCGAGGACCGACTGGTTCGCACCCCCGTGCAGCGGGCCGAACAACGCGTTGACGCCGGCGGAGATCGACGCGAACAGGTTCGCGTTGCTCGAGCCGACCATGCGCACGGTCGACGTCGAGCAGTTCTGCTCGTGGTCGGCGTGCAGCAGGAACAGCATGTCGAGCACCTGCGCGGCCACGGGGTCGACCTCGTACTCGCAGGCGGGCACGCCGAACGTCATGCGCAGGAAGTTCTCGGTGTAGCCCAGCGAGTTGTCCGGGTAGAGGAAGGGCTGTCCCACGGAGTGCTTGTACGCGTACGCCGCGATCGTCGGCAGCTTGGCGAGCAGGCGGATCGTCGAGATCTCGACGTGCTCGGCGTCGAACGGGTCGAGGCTGTCCTGGTAGAAGGTCGACAGCGCGCTGACGGCTGACGACAGGACCGCCATCGGGTGCGCGTCACTCGGGAAGCCGTTGAAGAACGAGCGCAGCTCCTCGTGCAGCAGCGTGTGCTCGCGGATCCGCCTCTCGAACGCGGCCCGCTCGGCGGGGTCCGGCAGCTCGCCGTAGATCAGGAGGTAGGCGACCTCGAGGAACGTCTTCTTCTCGGCCAGCTGCTCGATCGGGTAGCCGCGGTAGCGCAGGATGCCCGCGTCGCCGTCGATGTAGGTGATCGCCGAGCTGCAGCTCGCGGTGTTCACGAACCCTGGGTCGAGCGTCACGTCCCCCGTCTCCGCGAGCAGCTTCGCGATGCCGAGCCCGGACGGTCCCTCCGTCGCCTCGGTGGTGGGCAGCGGGACGGTCGCCTTCGGGTGGATGATCTCGATGTCCGACACAGGGCCTCCGGTCAGCGGTGCGCGGCAGGGTCAGCCAGATGTCACTGCCGTCAACCGCCCATCCTGCCGCCTCGTGCAACGGCCGCGCGGCCAAGTGTGGCCGCTGCCACCGCGGTGACGCAGAGCGCGCCGACGACCGGCACGAACGTGCGGCCGGCGCTGCCTCCCAGGCCCGCCGCCGACGCCGCCAGGCCGGTCCCGAGAGCGGTGCCGAGACCCCGCACGAGGTTCAGCAGGCCGGACGCCGAACCGGCCTGCGACGCGGACACGCGGCTCATGACGGCCGTGGTGTTCGCCGGGTTGAACAGGCCGAGGCCGAGACCGAGGAGCACGAGCACGCCCACCAGGAGGAGCGACGGCGGGCGCAGCGCGAGGGCCGCCACCGCCAGCGCCGACAGCAGCAGGCCGGCGTCCGCCGTGCGCGCGGCGGCGCGCTGCGCGAGCCGTCCGCTCCACGGCGCGGCAAGGGCGACGCCGACCGGCAGGCCGGTCAGGAGCAGCGAGGCATGGGCAGCGGACGCGCGCCCGCTGCCGGTCAGCCAGAACGGCACCGCGACCATCACGCCGAACAGCACCACGAAGCCCGCGAGCCCGAGCACCAGACCGCGGACGATCAGTGCGTCGCGCAGGAGCGGGCTGCGGCGCAGCGGCACGCGACCGGACGTCGCGAGGTCCCGACTGCGCGGGAGCAGCAGGAGGCCGGTGACGATGCCGATCGCGCCCAGCGGCACGGTCGTGGCGAACAGCAACCGCCACGAGCCGAGGGTCAGCAGCAGGCCGCCGATCGCCGGGCCGGTCGCGAGCCCGACGGCCTGTGCCGTGGCCTGCATGCCGAGCGCGCGCCCGAGGCGCTCGCGGGGCACCGAGCCGGCGATGAGGGCGACGCTGTTCGCCTGCAGCAGCGCCGCGCCGGCCGCCTGCACGACGCGCAGCGCGCACAGCACCGGTAGGTCGGGAGCGAGCGCGCAGCCGAGGCTCGCCACGGTGAACACGACGAAGCCGGCGACGTACAGCGCCTTGCGGCCGACGGCGTCGGACCACGCGCCGAGCGGCGCGACGAGCGCCACCAGGGTCACGAGGTAGGCGAGCGAGATCCAGCTCGCGGCACCGGGTCCGGTGTGCAGGTCACCCGCCAGCCCGGGCAGCGCGGCGCTCACGATGCTGGCGGTGAGCTGGCCGAGGAACGCGCCGACGCACACGGTGGCGACGGCGAGCCGAGCGGCCCACGGGTGGGCGGCGACGCGCCGGGGGCGGGCCGGTTCCAGCCGGTTGAGCACGGGGTGAGGCGACCCGAGGACCGGCGGCACCTCCACAACTACTACGGTAACAGGACCATCCTGCTCCCGCATCGATGCGTCGCTCCGCGGTGCCGGATCGCAGGAAGGGTGCGCGCGGTCCAAGATGCGCAGATGACCAACACCGACGAGCCGGCGCTCGCGGACGTCGTCGCCCGGCTGCGCCGCGCGCTGCGTCGGGGCGTTCGCGTCGAGGTGCCGTTCGAAGCGGTGTCGGTCGCGCAGGTGGAGCTGATGCAGCTGCTCGCCGACTCCCCCGGGCTGCGCGCCCGCGACATCTCCGACCGGTTGCTGCTCGCGCCGACGACCGTGAGCACGCTGATCGGGCAGCTGCTCGCCGCCGACCTCATCGATCGCCGGCCGGATCCGGCCGATCGCCGTGCGTGGCAGCTGCACCTGACCGCGGACGGCAAGAAGCAGCTCCGCTCGTGGCAGCAGGCCAACCGCCGCGTGCTCGACGCCGCGCTGGGTCGGCTCGACGCCGCCGACCGCCGCGCGATCACGGCGACCCTCCCCGCCCTCGCCCGCCTCGTCCAGCACCTCGACGACGCCTGACGTCCTGCCGGTCGTGGGAGGCTGACGCGCGTGTCAGGTATCACCGGCCTCGCGCACACCGGCGTCTGCGTGCCCGACGTCGAAGCGGCCGTCGCGTGGTGGCGTGACGTCGTGGGCCTCGAGGTGCTCTCGCCGCCCCACCTCATGGAGGGCGACGCCATCGCCCGGGACATGGGCGGGCTCGTGCCCGCACCGGTGCGGCTGAAGGCCGCGATCCTGGGCTTCCGCAGTGACGGCGACCGTGTGCTCGAGCTGATCGAGTACCCGAGCGCACCCGGCACCGGCGTGCGCGCGGACGCCGCGCTCATCGACCACGGCCTGTCGCACATCGCGCTGCTCTGTGACGACATCACCGCCACCCGGGCCGACCTCGAGGCCAAGGGCGTGCAGTTCCTCGTGAGCGGCATCGCCGACGTCGCCCGCGTGCGCACGACCTGGTTCGTCGACCCCTGGGGCGTCGTCGTGATCCTCGTCGAGAAGTCGAAGGTCGACCGCCCGTACTTCGCACAGCACGGCTGAGCGATGGCGGACAAGCAGCGCGTCGCCGTGCTCGGCGCGGGCGCGGGCGGCATCGCGATGGGCGTGCGCCTCGGGCAGGCGGGCTACGACTACACGATCTTTGAGAAGTCGCACGACGTCGGTGGCACCTGGCTGGACAACACCTATCCGGGCGCGGCCTGCGACGTGCCGTCGCACCTCTACTCGTACTCGTTCGCCCCCAACCCCGAGTGGTCGCAGACGTACGCGAACCAGCCCGAGATCCTCGCCTACCTGCAGAAGGTCGCCACCGACTTCGGCGTGCGCGAGCACGTGCGCACCGGCACCCAGATCACCGAGGCGCGGTGGGACGACGCGACGCAGCAGTGGACCCTCACCAGCGCGGCGGGCGAGACGTTCACCGCCGACGTGCTCGTCAGCGCGCTCGGGATGCTGAACGTGCCGCACGTCCCGGACATCCCCGGCCAGCAGCGCTTCCGCGGGCGCGCGTTCCACTCCTCGCGCTGGGAGCACGACGCACCGGTCGACGGCGCCCGCGTCGCGTCCATCGGCACCGGCGCGAGCGCCATCCAGTACGTGCCCGCGATCGCGGGCCGGGTCGAGCACCTCACCGTCTTCCAGCGCACGCCGATCTGGGTCACGCCGCGCATCGAGGGCCCCTACACGCCCGAGCAGAAGGCGGCGTTCGCCCGGTCACGCTTCGCGAGCCGCAAGCACCGCTGGCAGATCTTCATGACCTACCAGCGCGCGAGCTTCGACGCGACGGCGAAGACGACCACGACGCAGACGTCGCTCGCCCGCGAGTACCTGGCGCGCAAGGTCGCCGACGAGGAGCTCCGCGCCCTGCTCACCCCGGACTTCCCGGTCGGCTGCAAGCGGCCGCTCAGCTCACGCACCTGGTTCCCGGCGCTGACGCAGCCCAACGTCCGCCTGGTGACCGCGCCGATCACCGAGCTCACCGAGCACGGCGTCCGCACCGCCGACGGCGAGGAGCACCGCGTCGACACCCTCATCTACGGCACGGGCTTCCACGCGAACGACTACCTGCGCTCCCTCGAGGTCTACGGCACAGGGGGCCGCCGCCTGCACGACGACTGGGCGGACGGCGCCGAGGCCTACCGCGGCATCAGCGTCGCCGGCTACCCGAACCTGTTCCTGCTGTACGGGCCGAACACGAACGGTGTGAACTCGATCCTGTTCATGCACGAGGCCCAGGCGAACTACGTGATGAAGGCGCTGGCGACGATGCGCCGCCGGCGGCTCGCGTCGGTCGACGTGCGGCGCGACGTGATGGACGCGCACAACGCGCGGCTGCAGGCGGCCATGGCCGGCACGGTCTGGCTCGCCGGTTGCAACAACTACTACGCGCACCCGAGCGGCAAGATCGTCACCCAGCTGCCGTACAGCGGGGGCCGCTACTGGTGGCAGACCCGCACGTTCCCGGCGCGGCGGTACGTGCGGCGGCGGCAGTCGGCGTAGCGAGCGCCCCCGCGGGGAACGGTGACGGCATGAGCAGGGCCGTGATCCCGTCGCCGCCGGCGCCCGATCCCATGCCGCCGACGCCCACCCCGGAGCCCCCCGGACCCCCGCCGGAGCCGGAGCCCATGCCCGGGCCGCCCAGCCCGCCGACACCACCGATGCAGGCGCACGCGCTGTAGGACAGCGCGATCAGCGCGAGCGTGAGGGGCAGCCAGGTCATGCCGGCGGCACCGCGGTCACGTCAGCGTCACCGACGCCGACGCGCACCTCGAGGATGAGCCGGCCCGAACCGGCCGGTGAGATGCCGACGTCCGTCGAACGGCTGGGGCCGAAGCCGTGCGCGTCGTCGCCGACGACCTCGACCGAGCCGACGCCGGTGCGCGCATCGACGTGCGTGGCGATGCTGCCCGGGAGCAGGATGCGCGCCTTGCCGCTGCCGACGTGCACGGTCACGTCGCGGTCGGACGTGATCGGGCCGAGCTTCGTCAGGTCGAGCGTGAGGGTGCCGACCCCGAGGTCGTACTCGTCATCGAGGTCGCCCGCGTTGGCGACGGTGACCGAGCGCGACGACAGCGACCGGCCGGCGGCGAGCACGGTGACGGTGCCGGCGAGCAGGAGCACGAGCACCGATGCGACGGCGATGCGGGCCGCGCGGCGGCGCAGCACGACGATGGCGCCGGCGAGCAGCGCGAACGCGAAGAGCGGCGCCGGCGTCCACCACCAGATGTGGTGGAACGCCGACGTCAGCACGAGCGCGGCCAGCACGACGAGCACGACCCCGGTGACGTTCCGGGACCGGCGCCGCAGCGCCTTCTCGGCCGGTGAGGGCCCGCTGCCGTCGGGCACGAGCAGCCACGCGGCGATGTAGGCCGCGACGCCGACACCACCGAAGAACGTCAGCGCCACGACGACGATGCGGACGAGCAGCACGTCGACGGCGAAGTAGTCGGCGATGCCTCCGCAGACGCCGCCGATCCAGCGCTCGTCGCGCGAGCGGAGGAAGCGCCGGACGGGCGGGTGGGACGGTGATGGTGCCGGTTCGGGCTCGGTGAGCACCGGTGTCTCAGTCATGCAGCCACGGTCGCGACGATCGCGGCCGCGCACATCCGGCTCCGGCCCGTGACCGGCCCCGGAAGGGGGATCCGGGACAACATCCGGGGAGACCCCTGAGGCGACCCCGAGCCGTCGGTGCCACCCTGGACGGGTGCGCGAGCCGCGACCGCCGCTCCGGCGCCCCTCCCGCGGCCGCTGGATCGCCGGCGTGGCCCGCGGGCGTCGCCGACCACCTGCGCATCTCCGTGCGGCTCGTCCGCGTCATCTTCGTCGTCCTCGCCGCGACCAACGGCGTCGGCGTGCTCGCCTACGGCCTGCTGTGGGCCTTCGTCCCGGACGACGGAGGCGAGGTGTCGTGGCGCCGACTGCGCAAGCGGAGCATCGCCGCGATCGCCGCTACGGCCGTCGTCGCGATCTCCATCCACTCCATCGGCGGCAGCCTCGGGTTCGGCACCGTGTGGCCGCTCACCCTCGCCGTCCTCGGCGCCCTGCTCATCTGGATGCGGGCCGAGCCCGAACGGCGCGCGCAGTGGGCGGACGACGCGCGGCGCTGGGGCCGGTTCGCCGCGAGCAGCCGGCACAGCCTCGACATCGCGTTGGTCGCCGGCGGCGTCGTGCTGGTGGTGGGCGGCATCGCGGGCTTCCTCGCCGCGCACGACGCGCTGCGGCAGGCGCGCAACGGCGCGCTGGCGATCGGCGCGACGGCGTTCGGGGTCGCGCTGGTGTGCGGGCCGTGGCTCGTGCGCCTCGCGCGTGACCTGTCCCGCGAGCGCCGCGCGCGCATCCACGAGCAGGAGAGGGCCGAGGTCGCCGCGCACGTGCACGACTCCGTCCTGCAGACGCTGACGCTGCTGCAGCGCCACGCGGGCGACGAGGACGCGGTGCGCCGGCTCGCGCGCCGGCAGGAGCGCGACCTGCGCAGCTGGCTCTACGGCGCCCGACCGTCGGACGACGGCCAGACCTTCGCGGCGGCCATGGCGACCACGCTCGCCGACGTCGAAGACGCGCACGGTGTGCTGGTCGAGCTGGTGCTCGTCGGCGACGCCCCGATCGACGACCGGCTGACCGCACTGGTGGCCGCAACCCGAGAGGCGACGGTGAACGCCGCGCGGCACGCGCAGGTCGCGGCGATCGACGTCTATGCCGAGGTCGACGAGAGGGAGGTCACCGTCTACGTGCGCGACCGGGGCTTCGGCTTCGACCCCGTCAACGTGCCCGACGACCGGCGTGGCCTGCGCGACTCCGTGCGCGGGCGGATGCGGCGCGCAGGTGGCGACGTCGCGGTGCGCACCGCGCCGGGCGAAGGCACCGAGGTGACCCTCACCGTGCCGCGCAAGAAGAAGGCCGACAACGCGAACGGGGCGTCGTGACCGTGCGCGTCGTCCTCGTCGACGACCACACCCTCGTGCGCAGCGGAGTGCGCAACGAGCTCGGCGCCGGCATCGAGGTCGTCGGTGAGGCCGGCGACGCGGACGAGGCGATCTCGGCCATCCGCGACGCCAAGCCGGACGTCGTCCTGCTCGACGTGCACCTCCCCGGCGGCGGCGGCCTGGCCGTGCTGCACGCGCTGACCGACGAGCTCCCGGCCACCCGGTTCCTGGCACTGTCGGTGAGCGATGCGCCGGAGGACGTGATCGCCGTCGTCCGGGCCGGTGCCCGCGGGTACGTCACGAAGGCGATCACCGGTGACGAGCTCACCGATGCGGTGCAGCGCGTCGCGGCCGGCGACGCGGTGTTCGGCCCCCGCCTCGCCGGGTTCGTGCTCGACGCGTTCTCCGGCTCGGCCGTCGTCGCCGCCAGCGGGCAGGACGACGAGCTCGATGCGCTCACACCGCGCGAACGCGAGGTGATGCGCCTGATCGCGCGCGGCTACACCTACCGCGAGGCGGCCGACGCCCTCGTGCTCTCGGTGCGGACTATCGAGACGCACGTGTCGTCGGTGCTGCGCAAGACGCAGCTGTCGAACCGCCGCGAGCTCGCCCGCTGGGCCGCCAGCCGCCGCCTCGTGTGAAGGTGGGTGGATGAGCACGTCGGTCGAGAGCTGGGTCCAGCAGTACTGGGAGCGCGACGTCCTGCCGACGCTGCAGGACTACGTGCGCATCCCGAACGTGAGCGCGGCCTACGACGCCGACTGGAAGGCGCACGGGCACATGGACCGTGCGGTGGAGCTCATCCGGCAGTGGTGCGCAGCGCGGCCGTTGCCCGGCCTGGTCGTCGAGGTGCACGAGCTCGAAGGCCGTTCGCCCGTGCTCTACCTGGAGCTCCCCGCGACGGGTCCAGGCGCCGACGACACGGTGCTGCTCTACGGACACCTCGACAAGCAACCGGAGATGACGGGGTGGACGACCGGGCCGTGGGAGCCGGTCCTCGAGGGCGATCGACTGTTCGGCCGCGGCTGCGCGGACGACGGCTACGCGGTGTTCGCATCGCTCGGCGCGCTGCAGCTGCTGCACGAGACGTCGCGCGACCACACCCGCGCGGTGGTGATCATCGAAGCATCCGAGGAGAGCGGCAGCCCCGACCTCCCCGCGCACGTCGAGGCGCTCGCCCCGCGCATCGGTACGCCGTCGCTCGTCATCTGCCTCGACTCGGGCGCGCTCGACTACGACCGGCTCTGGGTCACGACGTCGCTGCGGGGGCTCGCCGGCTGCACGGTGCGGGTCGACGTGCTGACCGAGGGCGTGCACAGCGGCATCGCGAGCGGCGTCGTCCCGTCGAGCTTCCGCATCCTCCGGCAGCTGCTGGACCGGGTCGAGGACCCCGCGACCGGGCGGATCCTCCTGCCCGAGCTGCACGCCGCGATCCCGGACGCGCGCGTCGCGGCAGCCCGCGCGACGGCCGCGACGATGCCGCACCCGTTCGCGGCCGACCTCCCGATGATCGCGCGACCGATGGTCGACGACCCCGCGCGGCAGCTCATCGCGCACACGTGGGAGCCCACCCTGTCCGTCACCGGTGCCGACGGCTGGCCGCCGACCGACCGCGCCGGCAACGTGCTGCGCCCGTTCACCGCACTCACGCTGTCGTTCCGGCTGCCGCCGACCGTCGACGCCGCGTCGGCTCAAGCGGCCATCGAGAAGGCGTTGTCGTCCGACACCCCGTACGGCGCGCGCGTGACCCTGTCGGGCGCCGAGTGCGCCAGCGGTTGGTGCGCGCCCGAGCTGCCGCCGTGGCTCACGACCGCGCTCGACGACGCGTCGAACGCCGCGTGGGGTCAGGGCATGCGCACGTTCGGGGAGGGCGGGACGATCCCGTTCATGGGCATGCTCGGGGACAGCTTCCCCGCGGCGCAGTTCGTCGTCAGCGGCGTGCTCGGCCCCGGGTCGAACGCGCACGGGCCCAACGAGTTCCTCCACATCCCGTCCGCGCGCCGCCTGACCCAGGCGATCGCCGACGTGCTCGCCGCCCACGCGAACCGCCCGATCTGACCCGATGTGACTATGCCCAACGAGGTCGGCTTTCCCCGACCGTGGGCCGGTGGAGGGGACGCGGGCGCCGGGCGCCCGCACGGGGGCTCGGCGGGCAAGGACCGCAGCGCACCGACCGGCGCCGTGGCAGCGCCTCCCCGCCTCCGCCCGCGCCTGCCTCATCGCCGCGCACGCCACGCTGCTCACGCTGACGATCTGGTCGGCGATCCACACGACGTGGCGCGACCGCGACGCGTCGGTGATCGCCGGTCTGTGCGCGTGCGCGGTCGCCAACATCGAATGGGGCCGGCGCGCGGAGCACGGCCGGGTGCTCGGGCAGCGCCCGCACAAGGGGCTCTCGGCGTGGGCGCTCGCCGCCGCGGTCCTCGCGCCGGTGTGGGTGGTCACGGTGGTGACCGCGTTCGTCTACGCGTACGCCCGGCAGCGCGGCCTCAAGGTCACGCTGTTCAAGTGGGTCGGCTCGGGCACCTTCGTCGCGCTCGCGGCGATCGCCGCTGAGAACGTCGCTGAGGCCGTCAGCGCCAAGGACCCGCTGCGGGCCACGGGCCCGATGGTCCTGGTCGAGCTCACCGCCGTGCTGGCGACGTTCGTCGTCGCGGAGGGCCTGCTGTTCGCGGCGATCGCCTGGACGAACGACGCCGAGGACGAGGCGTGGCTGCGCGCGCAGCTGCGCAGCCGCAGCTATCACTCGACCGAGCTCGCGGTCGGGTGCACCGGGCTGCTCACGGCGACGGTGTTCGACGTGTCGCCGTGGCTGCTCGTGCTGTTCACGCCCACCTACGCGCTGCTCCAGCGCGCGCTGCTCGTCGAACCGCTGCGCAGCGAGGCCCGCACCGACGCGAAGACCGGCCTGCTCACCTACCGCGCGTGGCGCGACGTCGCCGAGCCGCTCATCGCCGGTTGCGCCGAGAACAGCACGTCGGCCACCGTGCTGCTGCTCGACCTCGACGGCTTCAAGGCGGTCAACGACGACCACGGGCACCTCGTCGGTGACGACGTGCTCGCCGCGGTCGGCGAGGCATGCCGTGCCGGCTTCCGCGATGCCGACGTGGTGGGGAGGTTCGGTGGCGACGAGCTGTGCGCACTGCTGCCGAACACGACCATCGACCGTGCGCGCACGATCGCGGAGGACGTGCGCACGCGCGTGCAGGAGATAGCCGTCGTCGTCGACGGCCACCCGGCGCCGCTCGGCGTGACGATGTCGATCGGCGGCGCGTTCCTGTCGCCGAGCGACATGGAGCAGCACCTCGCCGCCGCGATCAGTGCCGCGGACGGTGCGCTCTACCGGGCCAAGCGCACCGGCCGCAACCGGGTGGTCGTCCTGCCGCTGCACGACGGCCTGGCCGCGAAGAACGCGCCCCCGAACGTGCCCGCGCCCCGGCTCGCGCAGCCGATCGAGCTCCGCTCGACCAAGACCGGCGCCTGACGCCGACGGCTGCGCGGCGTTGCGGTCAGCTGCAACGGGTGAGCGCCGCCAGCGCCATCGCGCGCAGCACGGGGCGCGCATCGTCGGTGTGCGACCCGTCGACGGCGTACGGCGTGGAGTTCATGAGGCCGAACGCGGCGTGGGCCCGGATGCGGGCCTCCTCCGCCTTGAGCCGGCCGTCGGAGGCGCACAGCGCGTCGACCCAGATCTCGACGTAGCGGCGCTGCAGCCGGCGGACCTTGCGCGCGTCGGCGTCGGACAGCTGCTCGATGTCGCGGTCCTGCACCCGGATGAGGTCGGGCCGGGACAGCGCGAAGTCGACGTGGAAGTCGACGAGGCGCGCGATGAGGTCCCCGCCGTCGCGGGCGGCTTCGCGCTGACCACCGGCGAGCAGGTGCTCACTGATGTCGACGAGCATCTCGGCGAGGATCGCCGCCTTGTTGGGGAAGTGCTTGTAGAGCGCCGGCCCGCTGATCCCCATGGCCGCGCCGAGGTCCTCGACCGTCACCCCGTGGAAGCCGCGCACGGCGAACAGGTGCGCGGCCTCGCGCAGGATCTGCTCGCGCCGGGTCACGGATGACCTCCCTGCGGGACGGGCTGGACGGATCGGTTAACACATACTAACCTCTGCTGGTTAAGGAGCGCTAACCGACGCCACATCCGGTGACGTGGGAGCGACTCCCGACCACAGGGAGGCCTCGGGTGAGCACCGGCGTGCGCTCGGCCGTCGACCCCGGCAGTGATGCGTTCGTCGCCAACACCGCCCGCGCGGAGGGCCTCGTCGCCGAGCTGCGCAACGAGCTCAGGACCGCAGCGCTCGGCGGTCCGGAGACCGCCCGCGAGCGGCACGTCTCGCGCGGCAAGCTGCTCCCCCGCGACCGGGTCGACGCCCTGCTCGACCGCGGCAGCCCGTTCCTCGAGCTCAGCCCGCTCGCGGCGCACGGCCTCTACGACGGCGAGGCGCCCGGCGCCGGGATCATCACCGGCGTCGGCCGGGTGTCCGGCCGCGAGTGCCTGATCATCGCCAACGACGCCACCGTCAAGGGCGGCACGTACTACCCGATGACGGTGAAGAAGCACCTGCGCGCACAAG
>DASZYF010000057.1:0-12877 GCA_035545535.1 Mycobacteriales bacterium
TGGATCCTCCACTCGCTCGGCGTCAACCACAACCAGTACGTGGCGCTCGACCCGAACCTCATCCAGCAGGAGTGCCAGGACCGGCACTCCATCTGCGCGGGCACGCTCGGCTTCGCGCCGGACGGCTGGTACTTCGACGAGGCCGAGGTCGACTTCTGGCAGGTGTGGCACGCGCTCGCCGCGGCCTACCCGCTCGACACCGAGCGCACCGTCATCAGCGGCTACTCCATGGGGGGCTGGGCCACGTACAAGCTCGGCCTCGCGCACCCGGACCTGTTCTCCGAAGCGCTCTCGCTCGAAGGACCGCCGACGTGCGGCATCCGCGTCATCGAGGAGCTCGACGGCACCGAGGTCCGCGCACCGGCGACGTCGGGCCGCTGCACCGACGACGGCACGTCGGTGCCGCTGCTGCAGAACGCCCGCTCGCTGCCGTACGTGATGACGCAGGGCGCGATCGACGAGCTCGTGCCGCTGCCGAGCGTCATCCAGGTGGCGCAGGACCTCGACAAGCTCGGGTACCGCTACCACTTCTTCTTCCTGCCGGCCGAGGACCACCTCGTCTACGCGACGCAGGACCGGTTCGGCCCGCAGGTGCTCGCGCTCGGAGGTACGCCGAACCGCGTCGTGAACCCCGCGCACATCACCTACGCGTGGTTCCCGAACCTCACGCGCAGCGACCTCGCCATCGGCACGACGACGGCCTACTGGATCACCGGGCTGTCCGCGCGCAGCAACGCCCCCGGCGTGATCGCGAAGGTCGACGCGACCTCGTCCGCCATCACTGATCCTGCGGTCTCCGTGCAGCACGCGACGGGACTGTTCGCGAACCCGCTCGCGCAGGCCGAGTACGCGCTGACGTGGAAGGCCGGTGCGAAGCCCGTCGCGAAGGACGCGCTGCAGCTGACGCTCACCGGCGTGCAGGGGGCCACCGTGCAGCTCCCGCGCGCCCGGCTCACCTGCCCCGCGATCACCGCGACCTCCGACGGCGCCACGACGCTCACGCTCGCCGGCCTGCCCACGGGCGCGAGCGTCGTGCGCGGCAGCACCGTGGTCGCGAAGGCGAACGCCGGCCGCACCGCGCGCATCGCGCTGACGAACGGCACGAACGCGCTGCAGGTGATGTGCCACGCGGTGAGCGCGCACCCGCCGACGGCCCACGCCGGACCGCCGGTGACCGCGCCGGGCGGCGCCCTCGCGGCGACGGGCCTCGGCGTGCTTCCCTGGACGGCACTGGCGTCGCTCGCGGGCTTCCTGATCGTCCGCCGACGGGCTTCGGGTCCCGCGTCGCCGCACTAGCGTCCGAGGCTTCCCGGAGGACGCCGCGTCACCCCGGTCCGTCCCCGGCGTCCGCGGCACCGCGGTGGCACGATCACGTCATGGCGGTCTCGGTGCAAGGTGTCGTCGCGCGCAAGCAGGGTGAGCCGGTCTCGCTCGAGACCGTGATCGTCCCGGACCCCGGGCCGGGCGAGGCACGCGTGCGGGTGCAGGCGTGCGGCGTCTGCCACACCGACCTGCACTACCGCGAGGGCGGCATCAACGACGAGTTCCCGTTCCTGCTCGGCCACGAGGCCGCCGGCATCGTCGAGTCGGTGGGACCCGACGTCACCGACGTCGCTCCCGGCGACTACGTGATCCTCAACTGGCGCGCGGTGTGCGGGCACTGCCGGGCGTGCCTGCGCGGCCGCCCGCAGTACTGCTTCTCCACGCACAACGCGACCCAGAAGATGACGCTCGAGGACGGCACCGAGCTGTCACCGGCACTGGGCATCGGCGCGTTCGTCGAGCAGACGCTCGTCGCCGCCGGCCAGTGCACCAAGGTCGACACGAAGGCGCCGCCGCAGACCGCCGGCCTGCTCGGCTGCGGCGTGATGGCCGGCCTCGGCGCGGCCCTCAACACCGGCGGCGTCTCCCGCGGCGACACCGTCGCGGTCATCGGCCTCGGCGGGGTGGGCACCGCGGCCGTCGCCGGCGCGGCGCTCGCCGGCGCGCGCACGATCATCGGCATCGACCGCGACCCGCGCAAGTTCGCGGCCGCGACGAAGCTCGGCGCGACGCACACCATCGACGCGTCGAAGGGCGACGTCGTCGAGGCCGTGCAGGAGCTCACGGGCGGCTTCGGCGCCGACGTGGTGATCGACGCCGTCGGCCGGCCCGAGACGTGGAAGCAGGCGTTCTACGCGCGTGACCTCGCGGGCACCGTCGTGCTGGTCGGCGTTCCCACGCCCGACATGCGGCTCGAGATGCCACTGCTCGACTTCTTCGGCCGCGGCGGCTCGCTCAAGTCGTCCTGGTACGGCGACTGCCTGCCGAGCCGCGACTTCCCGATGCTCATCGACCTCTACCTGCAGGGCCGGCTCGACCTCGACACGTTCGTCAGCGAGACGATCGGCCTCGGCGACATCGAGGCCGCGTTCGCGAAGATGCACCGCGGCGAGGTGCTGCGCAGCGTCGTGCTGCTCTGAACCGTCCGTCTGCTCTGAACCATCCGTGACGCCGCGCGGGGAGCGGCGGGTTGCGGAGACCCAGGGTGATCAGGGCTCGGTGACGCGGATGCGGACGGCGCGCAGCCGCTCCGGCACCTGTTCGAGCACGCGCAGCCGGGGGTCGGGGACGTCGAGCACGGGTTCGACGACGAGCGGGCGCAGTGGTGCGAGGCGCGCGTCGGCGAGCACCGTCTCGAGGGCGCCACGGTCGCCGCCGAGCACGACCGCGTCCAGCGTCGCGGCGTCGGGCACGAGGATGCGCGCCGCGTTGTCGGCCGCGGCCTCCAGCGCGACGCGGGCCTGGCCCTCGCGCCGGCGGGCGAAGCGCTGCTGCGACTGGCCGCCGGCGGCGCTGCGCCCGTGCACCGGGCGCGACCCGACCTTCGAGCTGACGAGCCGGGCACCCTCGACGACGCCGGCCGCGTGACCGCCGAGCCGGACCAGCAGCACCCCGACCCGGCGGCGCGCGAGCGCGTGCGCGGCCAGCCCGCCGTCTGCGGCGTCGGGGTCGACGGGCAGCGGCGGGAACGGCACGGTGCACGTCGCGGTGGCGCCGTCGGCCGCGGTGAAGGTGACGGTGCGCTCGTCGGCCGCGCACGTCGTCGGACCGTGCCGGTCGGCGAAGCGCACGAGCCAGCCGGACAGGCGCTCCGCCTCGACGCTGATCCAGTGGCCACCGCCCGCGGCCGGCTGCGGGCTCACGCTCGCGGCCCGGTCGGGCGGCTCAGCGCGTCACGCAGATCGCCGGGAGCGGGAACCACCGCAGCGCCTCGGCGTCGGGGGCGAGCCCGGTCGGCTCGGCGTCGTCCCACGTCGGCTGGTCGTGCAGCGACTCGAACAGCTTGCGGGCGTCGTCGAGGTAGCCGGGCAGCGCGGTCTCGTCGGCAGTCGGGTGCACGTGCGGGTAGGTCAGCGCACCGGTCCGGTCGTAGGCGAGCGCGGTGAGCGAGAGCGGCGGGTCGGGCGTCGCCGCGCGGTGGTGCCACAGCCCGGTGGCCGGCTCGAAGCGGTAGTCGGGCAGCAGCTTCCAGCCGTGCTCGGCGACGAGGTGCACCGCCTCGATGAGGTAGTCGCACACCGCGTCGGAGATGAAGTAGTTGAAGTTGATGCGCGTCCACCCGGGCTTGATGCCCTCACAGCCGTGCGTGATCGAGGACTGGAACGCGTGCGAGGTGTCGAGGTCGATGCCGAGCAGACGGTGGCCGTAGGGGCCGGCGCACGAGCAGCCGCCGCGCGACTGGATGCCGAACAGGTCGTTCAGCACCGCGACGACGAAGTTGTGGTGCAGGTAGCCGGCGCGGTCGGGCAGCCGGTGCTTGATGACGAAGGAGACGATCGAGAGCCGCTCGGCCGCCGTGGTCCCGAGGATCCCGATGCGCTCGTCAGCCTCCCACGACGCGAGTGCGCGCCGCCAGTGCCGCTCCTCGCACGCCGCGATGAGATCGGTGCCCACCGCCTCCTTGAGCTGGAACACCAGCCCGGTGCGGATGGCGCCGACGATGTCGGGCGTGCCGCCTTCCTCGCGCGCCACCGGATCGGCGAGGTAGCTCTGCTCGTCGTTGTTCACGTAGGCGACCGTGCCGCCGCCGGGGCTCGTCGGGATGCGGTTGTTCACGTGCTCGCGGCGAACGACGAGCACGCCGGGCGTGCCGGGCCCGCCGACGAACTTGTGCGGGGAGATGAACAGCGCGTCCGCGTACGCCGGGCCGGTGGCGGGCGAGCCCATCGTGATCGGCACGTACGGGGCGGCGGCCGCGTAGTCCCAGAACGAGAGCGCGCCGTGCTCGTGCAGCAGCGCGGCGATGGCGGCGGTGTCGGTGCGGATGCCGGTGACGTTCGACGCGGCCGAGAACGACCCGACGAGCAGAGGCCGGTCCGCGTGCGCCTCCAGCTGCGCGCGGAGCGTCGCCTGGTCGATGTGGCCGTCCTGGTCTTCGGGGATGACCACGACGTCGGCGATCGACTCCCGCCACGGCAGGTCGTTCGAGTGGTGCTCGTACGGGCCGATGAACACCACCGGGCGCTCGGCCGCGGGGATGCGCTCGGTGAGGGCGTACTTGTCGTCGAGCTCGGCGGGCACCCGCAGGCCGAGGATCGCGACCATCTTCGCGATCGCCGCCGTCGCCCCGGAGCCGCAGAAGATCACGAGCACGTCGTCGTCGCCGCCGACGGCCGCGCGCACGATGCGGCGGGCGTCCTCCCGCAGCCGGGTCGTCTGCCGGCCGGTGCCCGAGCTCTCGGTGTGGGTGTTCGCGTAGCGGGGCAGCACCTCGTCGCGGATGAAGTCCTCGAGGAACGACAGCGACCGGCCCGAGGCCGTGTAGTCGGCGTAGGTGACCCGGCGCGGCCCGTACGGCCCGTCCATCACCTCGGAGTCGCCGATCACGCTCGCGCGGATGCGCTCGAGCAGCGGTGAGGTCGGCGTCACCCCACCAGCATGCCGCTCGTCCTCCCGCCGACATCGGCCGTGCGGGGCGTTCCGACCGCCCGCCCGCCGCGTACGGCCGGTGTCGATCCGTCGTGGGCGGCGCATCCGGCCCGTAGGAGAGCTTCCCGGCCCGGGTGGGAAGCCTGCTCTGTTCCGTGGGAACGCGGTGGACCGAACCTTCACCCGGTCCGGTCGAGAGGCGACCGGTGAGGGAGGTAGACGAGATGGGCAGCTCCACGTCAGCACGGTTCGGGACCCGGGTCGTCCTCGTCGGCGCGGCGGTCGCGGCGGTGGCGGGGACGCAGGCGGCGAGCGCAGCCGGGAAGAGCACGACCCTGCGCCTGACATCGACGCAGATCAAGGACTCGATCGTGCAGGGGGTCGACATCGCGGCCTCCCGCGACGCGCAGGCGGGCAAGACCGCCGGCTACGACGTGACGTCGTGCACCGTCGACCCCCGGACGCACCTGGCGGCGTGCGACTTCGCGCTCGCCCGCCCCGGCGGCCTCATCATCGGCCGCGTGAAGGTCGACGTCACGACGGGTCGGGGCAGCGGGGTGGTCACCGGCGGCACGCGCCGGCTGGCGGGTGCGCACGGGACCGTGACGGTCGCGCCGGGTGCCCAGGGCAGCTCCGTCATCACGTTGACGTTCCGCCGCTGATCCGCACCGCGCGGGAGGATGGCCGCGATGGACGTCGGTCGACTGGCGGCGGCGGCTGCGGTGATCGCCGCCGTCGCCGCCACGCTCGGCTTCCACGCCGTCTCGCTGTGGTGCGCCGTCGCCGACCACCGCTCGGTGCTGAACGCGGTCTTCGACGCCGGGGTGGTCCTCGCCTTCACGGTCGTGGGGTCGGTCATCGTCGCGGCCAGGCCGGGCAACGTCATCGGCTGGACCATGCTCGCCGGGGGCGTGTTCTGGTCGGCCGGGGGAGCAGGGGTCGACCTCGCGCACCACGGCCTCGTCGCCTCGCCGGGGGCCGTCGCCGGTGCCTCGGCGTTCGCGGTCGCCGGCTCCGCGGCCCACACGGTCGGCTGGTACCTCGTCACGACGGCGATGCCGGTCTACTTCCCCGACGGACACCTCGCCGGCCCGCGTTGGCGCTGGCTGCGCACGGCCCTGGTCGTGGTCCTCGTCGCCGGGATCCTCGACTCGCTCACCGATCCCCGCGCGGACCTGCGTGGCCTCGGCTCGTGGCGCAACCCGATCGCGCCGCACGGCGCGGCGCAGCTCGTCAGTGCGGTCGCGTTCCTCTGCCACATCCCGTTGAGCCTCGTCGTCACCGTCGCCGCCGTCGTGCAGATGGTCCGCCGGTGGCAGGCCGGTGGCCCGCTCGTGCGCCAGCAGCTCGGCCTGTTCGCGGCTGCTGCTGCGGCGACCCTCGTTGCCGTCCCCATCGCCTTCGGGCTCGGGGGCGGCGGCTGGGTCTTCGGTGCGGCGGCGCTGCCCCTGCCGTTGGCGATCGGGTTCGCGGTCCTCGCGCGCGGCCTGTACGACCTGCGCACGGCGGCCAACCGCACCCTGGCCTGGACCACGCTGTCCGCGGCGATCGTCGGCATCTTCGCTGCCGTCGTCGCGGGCCTCGCCAGCGTGCTGCACGTGTCACGGAGCACGAGCTGGCTCCCCTGGATCGCCGCCGGCCTGGTCGCGGTCGTGTTCGCACCGTTGCGCGACGCGTTGCAACGTGCGGTCAACCGCGTCACGTTCGGGCGCTGGGACGAGCCGTACGACGTCCTGGCCGCGATCGGGCAGCGGGCCGAGGCGACCGCCGACGTCCCGCGCCTGCTCGGCGACGTGGTCGCCGAGCTCACGGCGCTGGGGCTGCGATCCGTCACCATCGTCGACGCGTCGGGCGAGGTCGTCATCGGACCGGCGGACGCCGGACCCGTGGACGACCGCGGGCCGCGGACGGATGTGGCGCTGGCCGCGTACGGCGAGCCGGTGGGCACGCTGCGGTACACGCCGCCGGCGACGCCGCTGCGCGCGCGGGACCTGCGACTGCTCGACGACCTCGCCGCGCACCTCGGCAGCGTCGTGCATGCGCAGCGGCTGACCCTGGACCTGCAGCGGGCCCTGGAACGCCTCGTGCTCGCCCGCGAGGAGGAGCGCCGCCGCCTGCGCCGCGACCTCCACGACGGTCTCGGACCGGCCCTCGCCGGCCATCTCCTCCGCCTCGACGCGCTGGCCGCGTGCGCCCGGGAGCACCCGGACGCGCTGGCCGGCATCCGGCAGCTGCGCGTCGACCTCGCGTCCACGATGGCCGAGGTGCGCCGGCTCGTCGAAGGTCTGCGGCCGCCGGCCATCGACGAGCTCGGCCTGGTCGCGGCGCTCGAGCAGGCCGTCGCGCGTCTGGCCGCAGGCAGCGGTCTGACCGTCCGGCTGGTCGCCGACGTCGCTGCGCCGCTCCCCGCCGCCGTGGAGGTCGCGGCCTACCGCATCGTCACCGAGGCCGTCACCAACGTCGTGAAGCACGCGGACGCCTCCGTGTGCCGGGTCTGTCTCCGGCTCGACGACGACCAGCTCGGCATCACCGTCGAAGACGACGGAGCCGGCCTGCCCGCGACCCCGGCGGGGCAGGGCCACGGCTTGCAGACCATGCGTGAGCGTGCCGAGGAGCTGCGCGGCCGCCTCCACGTCGGTCCCGCGGCGGACGGCCGGGGCTGCCGGATCGTCGCGCGGCTGCCGCTGCTGGCGCGGCGCAGCGTCGCCGTCCTCGAGCCGAGTGCCGGATGACCATCCGCGTCCTCGTCGTCGACGACCATCCGCTGTTCCGGGACGGGATCGCGGCATTGCTGGCGACGGCCGAGGGGATCGCCCTCGTCGGCAGCGCCCCGGACGCCGAGACGGCCCTCGAGCTGGTCGCGACCGCCGACGTCGACGTCGTGCTGATGGACCTGAACCTGCCGTCCATGCCGGGCGTCGAGGCGACCGCGCGGATCAGCGCGCTGACCCCGGCGCCCGCCGTGCTCGTCGTGACGATGGTCGACGACGACGACACAGTGGTGGCCGCACTGCGCGCGGGCGCCCGTGGCTACGTGCTCAAGGGCGCTCCCGGCAACGAGGTGCTCGACGCGATCCGTGCGGTGGCAGCGGGCGCGGCGGTGTTCGGGGCCGGTGTCGCCGCCCAGGTGCTCGCTCTCACGAGCTCCGCACCGCGGCCCACCAGCGCGCCGGTCCCGGGCCAGGACGACCTGACCGAGCGGGAACGCGAGGTCCTCTCCCTGCTCGCCGAGGGCGCGAGCAACGCGCAGATCGCCCGCCGGCTCGGCCTGTCGCTCAAGACGATCCAGAACTACGTGTCCCGTATCCTCGAGAAGCTCCAGCTCGCCGACCGGACGCAGGCCGCGCTGCACGCCCGGGAGCACCGCTACCGCGACTGAGGTGCATCGGCCGCAGGGCCGCCGGCGTGAGGTCGAACCGGGCAGCATCCGCCGCCGGGCCGCGGCACGGTGCGGCGCGCCGGTCAGCCGAGCTCCGTGAGCTTCTCCCGGATGGCGTCGCCCTTCGTGGCCCGTTCGTCGCGGAACGCGTGGATGCGCGCCAGCGTCTCGTCGAGGCGCTGGAGCAGCTGGTCGTTGGCCTTCACCGCTTCCTCGAGCAGCTCGCGGCGGCGAGCCTTCGTCACCGGCTTGCCGCGCAGCTCGGACCGCACGCGGTCGAGCACCTCCACCTCGTCGAGGTCGAGCACGGTGCGCACCTCGGACAGGGAGAAGCCGAGCAGCTCCTGCAGCTCGCGGATGCGGCCGACGCGGGCGATGTCGGCGTCGGAGTACAGGCGCTCACCGCTCTCGCGCCGGTCGGTGGGGAGCAGCAACCCCTGCTCCTCCCAGTAGCGCAGCGTGCGGGTGGTCAGACCGGTGAGCTTGGCGACCTCACCGATGCGCCACGACTGCGGCGCGGGCTGGGCGCGGCGGGGGCTCATGCCGGGACCTCGGCGGTCTCGACCGCTTCCACCGCCACGGCGCTCTCCTCCACGGGCCGTCGGTGCCCACCCCGTGTCCAGGATGCCGCCGCCGCGACGAGGCTCATGACGATCGACAGCGCGAACGCGTAGTGCAGCCCGTGCTGGAACGGCCCGCTGATCAGGTGCGGGAAGAAGCCGCGGTCGGTGAGGGCAGCCTGCTGCGCGGCCGTGAGGTGGTTGAAGATGTCGGGGCTGACCAGGCTGCGCACGGGGTCGTAGCCCAGGAACGCGGCGAACAGCGTCGACACCGGCGACAGGTGCGCGACGTGGTCGGCGGCGGCCGCCGGCACGCCGTTCGCGGCAAGGCCGTGCTGCAGGCTCGCGGACAGCCCGGAGGAGATGCCCGCGATCATCAGCGTGAAGAACAGGCCGATCGAGAGCACCTGTGCGGAGTTCTGGAAGGTCGTGTTCATGCCGGAGCCCGCACCCCGGTCGCGGGCGGGCAGGCTGTTCATCACGCCCGTGCGGTTGGGCGAGCCGAACGACGCCATCGCTGCGCCGGTGAAGAACAGCAGCACCCCGAACACGGGGTAGGAGAAGTTCACCGGCAGCTGCTCGATGAGGAAGAAGCACACCGCGCTGGCGATCATGCCGCCGGTGGCGAACGGCCGCGCGCCGAACCGGTCGGTGAGGAAGCCGGACGTCGGGCCGCCGACGAACAGGCCGATCGTCAGCGGGATCATCGCGAGCCCGGCGTAGAGCGGCGTCTTGTCGAACGAGTAGCCGTGCAGGGGCAGCCAGATGCCCTGCAACCAGATGATCAGGGTGAACATCAGGCCGCCGCGGGCGAGCGCGGCGAGGAAGCTCGCCACCACCCCGGCGGTGAACGCGCGGATGCCGAACAGCTGCAGGCGGAACATCGGCTCGGGTGTGCGCATCTCGATGACGGCGAACGCGATGACGAGCGCGACGCCGACGGCCAGGCAGGTCTGCACGAACGGGCTCGTCCAGCCCATGTCGTGGCCGCCGTAGGGCTCGATGCCGTAGGTGATGCCGATCATCACCAGGATCAGGCCGACGGCGAACGTGATGTTGCCCCACCAGTCGATGCGCGCGCGGTGCCGTTCGGAGAGCTCGCGCAGGCTGCGGTAGCCCCACACGGTGCCGACCACGCCGACCGGAACCGACACGATGAACACCAGCCGCCAGCTCACCGGCGCGAGCAGGCCGCCGAGGATCAGCCCGATGAACGAGCCGCTGAACGCCGCGCCCTGGTTGATGCCGTTGGCCATGCCGCGCTGCTCGATGGGGAACGCGTCGGTGAGGATGGCGCCCGAGTTCGCGACGAGCATCGCGCAGCCCACACCCTGGAACAGCCGCATCACGATCAGCCAGATCGCCGCGGGCGGCCCGTGCCACCAGGTGATCGACAGGGCGATCGAGAAGATCGTGAAGATGAGGAAGCCGAGGTTGTACATCTTCACCCGGCCGTGCACGTCGCCCAGCCGGCCGAGGCTCACGACCAGCACGCTCGTCACGATGAGGAAGCCGAGCATCAGCCACAGCAGGTAGAAGCTGTTGCCGGGCTGCAGCGGGTTGATGTGGATGCCACGGAAGATGTCGGGCAGCGAGATCAGCAGGATCGAGCCGTCGATCGAGGCCATGAGCGTGCCGACGGTGCACAGGATCAGCGCCGTCCACTTGTAGTGACGGTCGTCGAACCGAGCCTTGACGTTCACGTCAAGAAAACCTACCGCAAGCGGGATGCAGGCCCTTTCCATCCGGTTCGTGGAGGTGTTTGGTGAACCCATGGCAGAGCTCCCTGTGCTCGACGACCTCCTGCTGACCGTCTACCGCGCGCGGCTGCGGTTCCCGGACCTCGACGACGCGGCGCTGGCGGAGCGGCTCGCCCTGTCACCGGCCGCGCTGGCCCGCGCCGACCTCGCCCTCACGGTCGCGCAGCTCCTGCTCCCGGCGACCGAGGGCTCGGCCGCGCGGGCGATCCGCCCCGACGTCGCGATCGTCCGGCTGATCGCCGTCGAGGAGAGCCAGCGCGCGCAGAGCTCGGCCCGCATCTCCCAGCTGCGCGACTCGCTGCCGGCGATGATGACCGCGTTCCAGGCCGGGGTCGATCGCTCCGCGGAGCACATCGAGATCGAGATCGTCGAAGGCCTCCCCAAGGTCTACGAGCGGCTCACGGAGGTCGCCGCGACGTGTCGGTCGACGTGGCGGTCGTCCCAGAACCTGCGCGGAGGGGAGCTCGTGAAGCGCGATCCCACCTTCCACGAGAAGGACATCGCGATCCAGCGCTCGCTCACCGCTGCCGGCGTGCGGCGGCGGTGCCTCGTGCCGGCGAGCGAGGCCCGGCACCCCTACATCTTCGACACCATGCTCTCCTACGCCGCCGGCGGCGAGGAGCATCGGGTCACGGAAGACCCTGTCCCGCACATGGTCCTGAGCGACGAGACCGTGGCCCTGATCCCGATCGACGTCGACCAGACCGCGCGGGGCGCACTGGTCATCCGCACGAGCTCGGTCGTGCGCTGCCTGGTCGAGCTCTACGAGCGGGCCTGGCAGGCGGCAAGCCCTCTCGACGCGTGGCTGCACCGCCCGCGTGACCGACGCTCGCAGCTGCTCCACCTGCTCTCGCGCGGCGCGAAGGACGAGGCCATGGCGCGTGCGCTCGGCGTGGGCCTGCGGACGGTGCGCCGCGAGATCTCCGACCTCATGAACGAGCTGGGCGCGGAGAGCCGGTTCCAGGCCGGCGTCCTCGCGGCCGAGCGGGGTTGGTTGACCTCCGTCTGAGACGCCCCGGTTTGGCACGTTCGTGCCGGATGGCAGCAAGGTGGTCGAGCGACGGCCCGATCTGCCCCAGATTTCCCCGCATCGGCCCGCGACCGCGGGCGAGATCGAAGGGGGCACCATGGCACTGATCCACCGTTCGTCCGTCCGGCGCGCGCGGCCCGCGCGCCTGCGCAGGTCCGCGTCGGCCGTCCTCGTGATGGTTGGCATGTTCGTCGGAGTCCCGGTCGCGACGGGCACGCTCGCCGGCGCGAGCGCGGCGTGCGCGCCCGACGCGGGCTACGTCGTGACACCCGAGGGCCACTGGTACGCGGCGATGGACTCGCCGGTCGGCGAGTACAACAGCTCGACCCAGACCTCGTCGCTCCACTACGACTTCACGACGGACCACACCCGCACATCCGCGTGGGAGGAGTCGGCGTCGGTGAGTGCGGGCTGGGCCATCGCGAAGATCGAGGCCAGCACGAAGTACACCGTCACGTCGTCCGTGAGCTCCGGGAAGTCGGTGGGCACGACGTTCCCCGTCCCGGCCAAGGACTACGGCTACGTGCAGCCGAAGGTCGAGTACCGGTCCTTCGACATCTCCTACGGCCACTACTCCGGCTCGTGCGCCTGGGTGACGACGAGCGACTACGGCACGTTCGACGCGATCACCGCCTGGCCGTTCTTCGCCACGTGCGTGGGCAAGAGCGCCTGCACGCCCAAGCCCTGAAGGGCCCCCACCAGGGCGGGGCGTGGTCCCCGGGGCACCAGCCCCGGGGACCTCGCCGCGCCCTCTACGCTCGTGCGGCGGAGGGCTCGCCTAGTGGCCGATGGCGCTGGTCTTGAAAACCGGTATGGGGAAACCCATCGTGGGTTCGAATCCCACGCCCTCCGCGGCGCCGGAGCGCGACTACCAGGACGCGGGTGCGTAGTCCTTCAGGAAGCAGCCGTAGATGTCCTCGCCCGCCTCGCCGCGCACGATCGGGTCGTAGACCCGGGCCGCGCCGTCGACCAGGTCGAGCGGGGCGTGGAAGCCCTCGCGGTGCAGCCGGGCCTTCGTCGGGTGCGGGCGCTCGTCGGTGATCCAGCCGGTGTCCACCGCGGTCATGAGGATGCCGTCGGTCTCGAGCATCTCCTCCGCGCTCGTCTTCGTGAGCATGTTCAGCGCGGCCTTCGCCATGTTCGTGTGCGGGTGGCCCGGGCCCTTGTACTGGCGGCCGAACTGGCCCTCCATGGCCGACACGTTCACGACGTACTTCCGGCGCGCCGGCGAGCTCGC
>DASZYF010000058.1:0-16608 GCA_035545535.1 Mycobacteriales bacterium
GCCACGTTCGTCGTCCCGTAACCAGCACAGGAGCTGACATGGAAGACGCCCTCGGCTACCAGGGCAAGCGCGTCGTCGTCGGCGGCGCCGCATCGGGCATGGGCGAGGCCACCGCGGCCGCGCTCGTCGAGCTCGGCGCGAACGTCATCGGTCTCGACATCAAGCCCACGCAGGTCCCGGTCAAGGACTTCGTCGAGGTCGACCTGCGCGACAAGGCCTCGATCGAGGCGGGCGCCGCGAAGATCGGCGGACCCGTGGACGCGTTGTTCTGCTGCGCCGGCCTGCCGGGCGCGCCGTTCAGCGACGTCGACGTGATGAAGGTGAACTACGTCGGCACCCGGCACTTCATCGAGCAGATGCTGCCGCACATGGCCGACCACTCGGCGATCGCGTGGGTCGCGTCCAACGCGGGCCTCGGGTGGCAGATGAACATGGAGAACCTGCTGCCCCTCGTCGACTCCGAGGGCTTCGAGGCCGGCGTCGCGTGGTGCGAGGCGCACCCCGAGCTCATCGGCAACGGCATGAGCTACCCCGTGTCGAAGCAGGCGATCAACCTGCACGTCGCCAAGAACGCGGGCGCCCTCGCGGCGCGCAACATCCGCTTCAACTGCTCGAACCCCGGCCCGACGGCGACGCCGATGATGCCGTCGTTCGAGACCAACAACGGCAAGGGCGTCATCGAGGCGGCGCTCGGCCCGATCGCGCGCTACTCGACGGCGGAGGAGCAGGCCTGGCCGCTCATCTTCCTCAACAGCCCGCGGTCGAGCTACGTGACCGGTGAGGCGTTCATGGTCGACGGCGGCTTCTTCGGCGCCATGCAGACCGGCCAGATCGACCAGACCAAGCTGCTCACCGCACTGATGGAGCACCAGGCGGCGCAGGCCGCCGGGTAGTCAGCTCGCTTCCACGATCCCGACGGGCACGGGGGTCGGCACGGCGGCCGGGCGGGGGACGCGCAGCAGCGCGGCGCTCAGCAGGAACCCGGTGAACGGGAAGACCGCGCCGATGAGGAACGTGTACCGCGTCGCATGCAGGACGCCCGCGGCGTCGCCGGCGCCCACCCCGATCGCGCCGTAGATCGTGACGAAGATCGCCAGGCCGAGCGTTATGCCGACGTTCTGCATGACCTGCAACGTGCCGGCCGCGACCCCGGCGACCCGGGCGGGCACGCCCGACAGGATGACGGTGTTCAGCGGCAGGAACGCGAGCCCGAGACCGACGCCGAGCAGCACCATGGAAGGGAACGCGGTGGTCCAGTAGTCGCTGCGCAGGGACAGCCGGGTCAGCAGCAGCAGCGCGGCGGTGATGGAGCCGGAGCCCGCCAGCACCATCGGCAGGACACCGGCGCGCGCCAGCAGCCGCGGCGTGATGCGCGTCATCGACGCCATCAGCAGCGCCATGGGCAGGAACGCGAGCCCGGTGTGCAACGGGCTGTAGTCGCGCACGCGCTGGAAGTACTGCGTCAGGAAGAAGATCATGCCGAGGTTGCCCGCGGGGAAGCACGCCATGCACGTGTAGGCGACGGCCCGGTTGCGGTCGGCGAACACCTCGAGCGGCAGCAGCGGCTGGGCGCTGCGCCGCTCGCTCCCGAAGAACGCGCCGAGGAGCAGCAGGCCGCCCACGAGCGGACCGAGGGTCGCGAGGGTGCCCCAGCCGTGCTCCGACGCATGGATGAAGGAGAAGGCGAGGCCGCCGATGGCGAACGTCGACATCAGGGCGGCCGGCACGTCGAGGTGGCCGGGGTGGCGGTCGCTCTCGGGCAGCACCGTCGGGATGAGGTACATCATCACGGCCCCGATCGGCACGGTGACGAAGAAGACCGCCCGCCAGCCGAACGCGTCGGTGAGTGCCCCGCCGAGCAGCAGGCCCACCGCGAACGCGCTGCTGATGGACATCGAGAAGATGGCCAACGCCCGGTTGCGGGCCGGTCCTTCCCGGTAGGTCACCGTGATCATCGACAGCGTGCCGGGCCCGGCGAACGCGGCGCCCACGCCCTGCACGGCGCGCGCCGCCAGCAGCATCCACGGCGCGACGGCGAAGCCCGCCACGACGGACGCGACGGTGAACAGCGCGATGCCGGCGGCGAGCACCCGGCGCCGCCCGAAGATGTCGCCGCTGCGGCCACCGAGCAGCAGCAGTCCGGCGTACGCGAGCGTGTAGGCGTCGAAGACCCACGACAGGCTGCTCGTCGAGAAGTGCAGCGAGCTGCGGATGCGGGGAAGCGCGACGTTCACGACGGTCGCATCGAGCCCGATGATGAGCTGCGTCGTGACCACGACCAGGAGGACCAGCCATGCGGGGCGCGGGCGCCTGGTGCCGGGTTCGCCCACGCGCTCGACACTAGGTGAACGTCGAACCACCCGTGCCGGCCGGGCTCGCTACGGTTCGCACCGTGAGCGAAGCGAACGATCCGCGGTCCGTGATCCAGCGCTACACCATGGCGGTGCTGCGCAAGGACTGGGACACCGTCGGATCGCTGCTGAGCGACGACTCGGTCTCGCACGAACCGCCGTCGCTGCCCTACGGCGGCGAGCACCGAGGCCGCGACGCGATCGTCGCGCTGTGCCAGACCATCACCTCGCTCTGGGGCGTCGGCGACATCAAGGGCATGCCCTGGATGGTCGTCGAGGGCGACGAGCACTCCGCGAAGGTCGTCACGGGCGCGCACTTCGGAGCCACCGCGCACGCCACGGGCAACGAGTTCGAGGTCCGCGTCGCCGAGCTGTACACGATCGTCGACGGGAAGATCACCGAGGCGGTCATCCACTACTGGGACACGAAGACGATGTGCGAGGCGCTCGCCGGCTGACCCCCTGCCGGCGCGCGCCTAGGCTGCGCCCGTGCGCTACGGCATCCACACCGACATCACCGGCTCCTTCGACGGCGCCCCCATGAACGCCATCGACGAGCTGGTCGCCCGGGCCCGCGAGGCCCACAGCCTCGGCCTGGACTTCTACATCCCGCAGATGTTCCAGATCGACGCGCTCACGGCGATCGCGGTCGTCGGCCGGGAGGTGCCCGGCCTGCAGGTGGGCACGGCCGTGGTGCCGACCTACCCGCGGCACCCGATGATGCTCGCCACCCAGGCGCTCACCACCAACGCGGCCGCGGGCGGCAACCTCGTGCTCGGCATCGGCCTCTCGCACCAGCTCGTCATCGAGAACGTGTTCGGCATGTCCTACGACAAGCCGGTGCGGCACATGCGCGAGTACCTCGAGATCCTCATGCCGGCGCTGCGCGGCGAGCAGCTCGCCTACAAGGGCGAGATGCTCGGCGCGACGATGCTGATGCCCAACCAGTTCGACGGTGCGGCGGTGCCGCCGGTCATCGTCGCGGCGCTGGGCACACAGATGCTGAACGTCGCCGGCCGCCTCGCCGACGGCACCGCGCTCTGGATGACCGGCCCGAAGACCGTCGCCGACCACATCGTCCCCACGATCACGAAGGCGGCCCAGGATGCGGGCCGCCCGGCACCGCGGGTCGCGATGGGCATCCCGGTGTCGGTGACCGCCGATCCCGACGCCGCCCGCGAGCGCGCGAACAAGATCTTCGCGATGTACAACAACCTGCCGAGCTACCGCGCGATGCTCGATCGCGAAGGTGCGGGCGGGCCGGCCGACGTCGCCGTCGTGGGCGACGAGGAGACCGTCGCCGCCGAGCTGCGCCGCATGGCCGACATCGGCGCCACCGACCTCACGCTCCCCGTGTTCGGCTCGCCCGAGGAGCGGGCCCGCACGATGACGCTGCTCGGCGACCTCGCGAAGAACGGCTGACGGTCACGCACCGTCCTCGCGGCGGTGCGAGGTCGCGAGGTCGCGCAGGCGCTGCGGATCGACGTCGCGCGCCGCGACGGTCGCGATGCGCACCCGGGTCTTGGCGGTGACCGTCGACGTGCGGCGCCCACCCTCGAGCACCGCGCGCTCACCGAGGATCGCGCCCGGCCCGAGCTCGGCGACGGCCGCGCCGTCGACGTCGACGCTCACCACGCCGTCGAGCAGCAGGTAGATCGCGTCGCCGGGGTCGCCCTGCCGCGTGATCGTGGTGCCGGCCTTCTGCGTCGACACCTCGGGCCGGCCGGCGCCGTGCATGATCTGGCCCGACAGCTCCCGCTCGAGCGCGGACTCCGCAGCGGTCACGACGACGGCCGAGTCCTGCGTCCCCCACGGGGTGCGGCGTCCGAACGAGTGCGCGAGCCAGCCCTTGTAGTCGGCCAGCCCGGCCTTCGCGACCAGCCCGCCGTCGCTGTCGTAGAGCCAGTGCCGGGGGAACGCGCTGGCCCCGTCGAGCTCCACCTCGCGACGGCCGTCCGCGTGCAGCGTCAGCGCGAGCGTCGTCCACACGATCGGCGCCTGCAGCTTCACGAACGGTGGGTGGCGCACCGGGCGGGGCAGCGGGAGCGCGGTGCGGCCGCCGCAGGTCTGCCGGAACCGCACCCAGCCGCGGCCGATCTGCACGGGGTGGTCGATGTCGGGCAGCGACACGGCCGCGTAGGTGGCGCCGAGCTTGGCGACCCGGACCGTCGTCGCGCCCATGACGATGCCGCCCTCGTGCCAATGCCCCACGACCCGGTCGCCGTCGAACGCGGCGGTGGCGGAGAGGCGGTTGGCGAAGCGGAACGCGTCGGCGTCGCGCAGCCGGTCCAGCTCCGGCCCGAGGTCGGACAGGCGGTCGGGCGGTGGTGCGTCGTAGTGGGTGATCCCGAGGCCGAACGTGGCCTTCGTCGGACCGGTGACGGCTTCCGAGGGGATCCACGACACGGAGGCGGCGGTCGCGCTCACCGTGCGGGTCGCGTGGGTGATCTCGTCCATGGGACGACGGTGCGCCGTCGCCGCGGCTTCCGACAGGTGGCTGACCGGCGAGCGAGCAGGGGTGGCAGCACCCCTCCGGCTGTGGTCCTGCCAACCTTCCGCCGCACCACCGGTGCGGCTGTGATGGTCGGCGTGAACGCCATCACCGTCGTGCTCGCCGACGACAACCTCATCGTCCGGGAGGGCGTGCGGGCGATGCTCGAGCGCGACGCGGCCGTCGAGGTGCTCGGCGTCGCCGCGGACTACGACGAGCTCGTCGACACCGCCACCCGGCTCGCGCCGCAGGTCGTGGTCACCGACATCCGCATGCCCCCGACCTTCCAGGACGAGGGCATCGAGGGCGCCAAGGAGGTGCGTCGCCGCGTGCCCGGCACCGGTGTCGTGATCCTGTCCCAGTACGACGACCCCGAGTACGCCGTCGCGTTGCTCGCCGACGGCGCCGCGGGGTTCGCCTACCTGCTGAAGGAACGCGTCGGCGACGGGGACCGGCTCGGCCGCGCGATCCGCGAGGTCGCGACCGGCGGCTCGATGCTCGACCCCGAGATCGTGTCGGCGCTGATGACACCCGCCCGCGGCGAGGGCGAGCTCACCGCCGGCGAGGAGGACCTGCTGCGCCAGATCGCGGAGGGACGGCCGGTGAAGGCGATCGCCGCCGCGGCCGCGAGCACACCCGAGGCGGTCAACAAGGGCGTCGAGGACCTGTTCCTCCACCTCGCCCGCGACGCGTCGGCGGGCCGCGAAGGGGCACTGCGCCGGCTCCGCCTGCTGCAGCGCGCGATCGTCGACCGCGAGGAGCAGGGCGAGACGCTGTCCCGCCTGCTGCCCGGTGGGCTGGCCGAGAAGCTGCGGGCCGAGGGCGCGGCGCCCGGCCAGACCGAGCGCCTCACGGTGACCGTGCTGATGTCCGACGTGCGCGGCTACTCCGGCATCGCGGAGCACACCGACCCGGCCGACCTCGCCGGGCAGCTGCACGCGCACCGCCGCGAGATGAACGCCGCGATCCTCGAGCAGGGCGGCTGCGTCATGCAGTACGTGGGCGACGCGGTCATGGCCGTGTTCGGCGCCCCGTTCCCGCAGGCCGACCACGCCGAGCGGGCCGTGGCCGCGGCGGGCGAGATGCACCGCCGCCAGGCGGCGCTCGACGCCGAGTGGTCGGCCCGCGGACTGGAGCCGTTCGGCCTCGGCATCGGGCTCTCGACCGGTGAGGTCGCGGCCGCGCTGCTGGGCAGCGAGGAGCGGCTCGAGTACACGCTCGTCGGAGACACCGTGAACCTCGCGCAGCGCCTGCAGGACCTGGCGCGCCCGGCGGGGACGACGGTGGTGAGCAGCGCGACGGCCGTGGCTGCGCCAGGCTGGACGTTCACCGCGCTGCCGGACCAGCTGGTGAAGGGTCGGGAGACACCGGTCAGCGCGGCGCGTGTGGACGGTCCGGTGGCGACATCTCAGGGGGATCGATGACAGCGACCGACAGCGCCGCACTCTCGGTGCGGGGCGTGCGCAAGACGTTCACGGCCGACCTCGCGCCGGTGCGCGCGCTGCGCGGGGCCGACCTCGACGTGCAGCGCGGCGAGTTCGTCGCGCTCATGGGTCCGTCCGGCTGCGGGAAGTCGACGCTGCTCAACCTGGTCGCCGGGCTCGACATCGCCGACGACGGTGAGATCGTCGTCGCCGGCGAGGTCGTGACCGGCCGTGACGAGGACTGGCTCGCGCGCTTCCGCCGGCACAACGTCGGCATCGTGTTCCAGTTCTTCAACCTCCTCGACGGAGTCAGCTGCCTCGAGAACCTCACGCTGCCGGGCGTCATCGGCGGAGCGAAGCGCAAGAACGCGGAGTCGCGCGCACGTGACCTGCTCGACCTCCTCGGTCTCGGCGACCGCACCGAGCAGGTGCCCGCGGTGCTGTCCGGTGGTCAGCGGCAGCGGCTCGCGATCGCGCGGGCGCTCGTGAACGAGCCGACGTTGCTCCTCGCCGACGAACCGACGGGCGCGCTCGACAGCGAGGGCGGCCACGAGGTGCTCGAGCTGTTCCGCCGGCTGCACACCGACGGTCAGACGATCGTGATGGTCACGCACTCCGCCGACGTCGCCGCCGGTGCGTCCCGCATCGTGCGCATGCGCGACGGCAAGGTGGAGGACGCCGAGGCGACGGAGCCGGTCCCGGCATGAACGTCGTCCTGGCCTGGGCGCGACTGGACATGCGGCGCCGGTGGCGCGCGTTCGTCGTGCTCGTCGTGCTCGTCGCGTTCTCCGGCACCGTCATCCTGGCGACGCTCGTCGGCGCGCGCCGCACGGACACGGTGTTGCGGCGGCTGCTGGCCGGTGGCACGAGCGCCGACGTGATGGTGCTCCCGAACATGCCCGGGTTCGACTGGACGAAGGTGCGGACGCTCCCCAGCGTCAAGGCCCTGGGCCTGTTCTCCCTGACCGAGGGTCCCAACCCGACGCTCGTGTCCGTGCGGCACCCGCAGCGAGCGCTCTCCGCCGACAACAACATGACGTTCGCGCCGGCCGACGCCGTGGAGTACCGGGACGTCGACCGGCCCAAGCTGGTGTCCGGTCGCTACCCCGACCCGACGCGGGCCGACGAGGCGCTGGCCTCGGTCGGGTTCCGCAAGCGGTACGGCGACCTCGTCCGGTTCACCTTCCCGTCCGCCGCCCAGGTCAAGGCGTCCTCGGTCATCCAGGAGAGCTCGGACGAACGGAACGAAGGCCGGGTCGTCGACGTCCACATCGTCGGTGAGGCCGTGGGCTCGTTCGGTCCGACGGGCGGCGAGGCCCTGCAGGTGCTGCCGACCTACGCGTTCTACAAGGACGTCAGCCTCACGACGTACCCGTACCACTTCGAGAACGCCCGCATCATCCTCAAGGGTGGCATCGCCAACATCGCCGCGTTCCGCACCGAGCTGGGCGCCGTCACCGGCAACCACAACATCGACGTCGTCGACTGGCGTGCGCAGGTGCGCCCGACCGCGCACGCGACGACGTTCACCGCGACGGGCTGGCTGCTGTTCGCGATCGCCGCGCTCGTCGCGTCGATCGTGCTCATCGGTCAGGCGCTCGTCCGCTTCTGCGCCGGCGCGACCGACGACATGCGGACGCTCGGCTCTCTCGGCCTCGACCCGCGCCAGGCGCGCCGCGCGACCATGGCGCTGCCGCTGGTCGCCGCGCTCATCGGCGTGGTCCTCGCCGTAGGCGGTGCGATCGCGGTGTCCGGGCGGTTCCCGACCGGCGTCGGCGCGCAGTTCGAACCCTCGCCCGGCATCCAGGTCGATGTGGCGCTTCTCTCGGCGGGTGCGGGTGTGCTCGTCGTGCTCGCGGCCCTCGGCACGCGGATCGCGGCCGGCCGGGCGACGCGGAACGTGGACCTGTCGCGCGACCGGCGCTCGATGGTGGCCAGCGCGGCGACCCGCGCCGGGCTCGGCCCCACCGCCGTCCTGGGCACGCGGTTCGCCCTCGAGCCGGGGCGAGGACGTTCGCGGGTGCCCGTGCGTCCGGCGCTCGTCGGCGCGGTCGCCGGCGTGCTCGGGGTCGTCGGAGCGCTGACCTTCCGCACGGGGCTCGACGCCGCCGCCGACAACCCGCTGCGCTTCGGGCAGACGATGGACTACGGGTCGTTCGTCGCGGCGAACGGCGCGCCCACGCCGGACCAGGTGAAGGGCATCGACGCGGCGGGCCACGACCCGGCCGTCGCCTTCCTCGACGACCTGCGCGTCGACGTCTTCCCGATCAACGCGCGGCCGGTCAGCACGTTCTCGCTGCTGCCGGTGGGGCCCGGCGCCGTGCGGACGGTCTCGCTCCACGGACGCGCCCCGACCGCCTCCGACGAGGTGGCGCTCGGGCCGACGACGGCGAAGGACCTGCACGTGCACGTCGGGGACGTCGTCACCGTCGGAACCCGACCCATGCACGTCAGCGGCATCACGTTCGTCCCGGAGGACTCGCACAACGGCTACGCGGACGGCGCGTGGCTCACCGGCGAAGGCTTCTCGCTCGTGCAGCCCGACCTCGACAAGGACAAGTTCCACGAAGTCCGGCTCGCGCTCAAGCCCGGCACCGATGTGCATGCCGCCCTCGCGCGCCTCACGAACGACCTCGGTGAGGTGGACCGCGCGGCCGACTTCAGCCCCATCGAGGAGCAGCAGAACCTCAAGAGCGTGCGCGTGCAGCCGCTGCTGCTCGGTGGGTTCCTGCTGCTGCTCGCGCTCGGTGCGGTCGGTCACGCTCTCGCGGCGTCCGTGCGGCGCCGCCGTCACGACGTCGCCGTGCTGCGCGCGCTGGGCATGACGCGCTGGCAGTCGCGGCTGACGGTCGCGGTCCAGGCGACCGTCCTCGCCGCCGTCGGCCTGGCGTTCGGCATCCCGCTGGGCATCGCCGCCGGCCGCAGCTCCTGGCGGGCGCTGGCCGACGCCACGCCGATCATCTACGTGCCCCCGCTGGCCGCCGTCGCCGTGCTGCTCTCCGTCCCGGTCGCCGTGGCCGTCGCGAACGCCCTCGCGGCCCTCCCGGCACGCCGGGCCGCCCGGCTCGAGGTCGGTCGCATCCTGAGGGCCGAGTGATGGCACCGGCGTCGTCGCGCCGTCGCACGCTCCTCTGGGGCGCGTGGGGCGGCATCGTCGCGGTCACCGTCCTCGGGGGCGCCGGCGCGTTCCGCCTGCTGGTGGGCCACCCGTCCACGTTCGGCTACGTCGCGCTGGCCTTCGTCGCGGTCCCGCTCGGGCTCGGGCTCAGCCTCGTCCCTGCTGCCCGCGCGCACACCGAGGGCGTGGTCGTCGTCACCGTGGTGATCGCCGGCCTCGCCGCCCTGGTGCTCGCGGTCTACGTGATCGTCGTCGTCGGGCTGGGTTCGACGCCATCGGGCACCGAACGCCACGTGCTCGGGCTGTCGATGGTCGCCGCCGGCATCGCGGTCGTCCTCGCGGAGCCGGCGCGGGTGCGGCTCGTGGCGACCGCACGTCGCTGGACCGGCGGTGGTGAGGTCGAGCGGAGCACGGCACTCGACACGTTCGGCGCGCGCATGACGCGCGCCGTCGCGATGGACGAGCTCCTGCTGCAGCT
The DNA here is from genome assembly GCA_035545535.1 of Mycobacteriales bacterium. Taxonomy (GTDB): domain Bacteria; phylum Actinomycetota; class Actinomycetes; order Mycobacteriales; family CAJCIY01; genus DASZYF01. Next base: position 9,863 of record DASZYF010000058.1, read on the forward strand.
CGCCGAGGTGCTCCGCTCGTCGATCGCCCCCGCGGGAGCGGAGGTGTGGACGGGCACCGGCGGCCTGCTCGACCTCGCGGTCGCGGTGCCGGACCGGGCCCGCCCGCGCATGGCGCTGGGGGAGCAGGAAGCCGCGGTGGCCGCGCGCACGCGCGTCGGCGGCAACGCGTGGATCGGCGTGTGGCTGCCGGAGCTGCTCACCGGCCGCGAGTCCGCGCAGGTGCGCGTCGCCCCGGTCGCGCACCTCGGTGAGCTCCTCGGCCTGCTGGTCGTCCTGCGGGATGCGAGCGACCGGCCGTTCGACGACGACGACGAGCGCCCGCTCGCCGAGCTCGCCCGCCAGGTCGGTCTCGCCCTGCACAACGTGCGGCTCGACTCCGCGCTGCAGCAGTCGCTGCTCGAGCTGCAGCAGCGCAACGTCGAGCTGCAGGAGTCGCGCGCCCGCATCGTGGCGGCGTCCGACGCGTCGCGCCGGCAGATCGAGCGCAACCTCCACGACGGGGCGCAGCAGCACCTCGTCGCACTCGCCGTGAAGCTCGGTCTGGCCAAGCAGATCGCCGGCGATGCGCCGCCCGAGGTGCTCACGCTGCTCGACGAGCTGCGCGCCGACGTGCAGACGACGATCGGCGAGCTGCGCGAGCTGGCGCACGGCATCTACCCGCCGCTGCTCCGCGACCGCGGGCTCCCCGAGGCGCTGCGCACCGCCGCGATGCGCAACCCCCTGCCCGCGACGGTCGACGCCGATCTCACCGCGCGCTACCCGGCGGAAGCGGAGGCGGCCGTGTACTTCTGCTGCCTCGAGGCGATGCAGAACGCGGGCAAGCATGCGGAAGGCGCGGCGCTGTGCGTCACCGTCGCGGCGACCGAGGGCGGCCTGCAGTTCTCGGTGTCCGACGACGGACCGGGCTTCGACGGGAACGGCACCGACCTCGGCCAAGGCTTCACCAACATGGCCGACCGGCTCGGCGCGATGGGCGGGACGCTCACCGTCCGTTCGGCTCCCGGTGCCGGCACGACGGTGAGTGGTGACGTGCCGTGCGCCCCGCTGGGCACCACGCCGTTCCGCGGGGCGGCGTGAGCGATCCGGACGCGGTCGTCGTCGGCAGCGGGCCGAACGGCCTCGTCGGCGCCGTGCTGCTCGCGGAGGCCGGCCTGCGCGTGCTGGTGCTCGAGGGCGCGCCGGTCGCCGGTGGTGGGCTGCGCACCGAGGAGCTGACGCTGCCGGGGTTCCACCACGACGTGTGCTCGTCGGTGCACCCGCTCGGTGTCGCGTCGCCCGCGTTCCGCGCGCTCGGTCTCGGTCGAGAGGGACTCGCGTTCGCGCACCCGGAGGTGCCACTCGCGCACCCGCTCGACGGCGAACGGCCCGCGCTGCTGCACCGCGACCTCGGCGCGACGGCCAGCGACCTCGGGGAGGAGGGCCGCGCGTGGCGCGGGCTCGTCGGCCCGCACGTGCGGGCCGGCCTCCCGCTCGTCAACACGATGCTGTCGCCGCTGTCCCGTCCGGTCGCGCCCGCGGCAGCGGTCCGCTACGGCGCGACCGGCGTGCTGCCGGCAACGGCGGTTGCCCGCACCCGCCTGCGCGGCACCCGGTCCCGCGCGCTGCTCGGCGGCCTGGCCGCGCACTCGATGCTCGACCTGCACGCGCCCGTCACCGCGGGCTACGGACTCCTGCTCGGGGCCCTCGGGCACCTCGTCGGCTGGCCCGTCGCCGTCGGCGGTTCGCAGGCGATCGCCGACGCGCTCGTCGCGCGGCTCCACTCGCTCGGAGGTGAGCTCGTCACGGGTGAGCGGGTGCGCCACATCGGTGATCTCCCGCGTCGCCGCATCACGCTGCTCGACGTCACGCCGCGCCAGCTGCTCACGCTCGCGCGCGGCCACCTGCCGGACCGCTACGAGCGCGCGCTGCGTCGCTACCGCTACGGCCCGGGTGTGCACAAGGTCGACTGGGCGCTCGACGGCGCCGTGCCCTGGCGCCACCCCGAGCTCGGCCTGGCCGCGACCGTGCACCTCGGCGGGACCCTCGAGGAGGTCGCGGCCGCGGAGCGGGCCGTGGCTCGCGGCCAGCACCCGGAGCGGCCTTTCGTGCTGTTCGTGCAAGCCGGCGTCGCCGACGACACCCGCGCGCCTGCGGGCCGGCAGACGGCGTGGGCGTACTGCCACGTCCCGCACGGGAGCACCGTCGACATGACCGACGCGATCGAGCGCCAGGTCGAGCGCTTCGCGCCCGGCTTCCGCGAGCGGGTCCTCGCGCGACACGTGATGGGACCGGCCGCGCTCGAGGCGCACAACCCCAACGAGGTGGGGGGCGACATCGGCGGCGGCACCGCTGACCTGCGCCAGCTGTTCACCCGCCCGGTCGTGTCCCGGCACCCGTGGGCGACGCCACTGCCGGGCACGTACCTCTGCAGCGCATCGACGCCGCCGGGCGCCGGCGTGCACGGCATGGGCGGCTGGCACGCCGCCCGCCTCGCCCTGCGCCGGCTCTGAGACGCGGGACCTGGTCCGCTAGCTGATCAGCGCGGTCAGGGCGGCGGGGGTGAGGTCCTCTTTGCGGAGGTAGCCCGCGGCGCCGCATGACGCCGGGCTCTCGGGCAGGTCGTCGGCGGTGTAGGTCGAGAGCAGGATCACGACCGTGCCGGGATGCGCTGCGGTGATGCGTCGCGTGGCCTCGAAGCCGGAGATGCCCGGCAGGTTGATGTCCATCAGCACCACCGACGGCGCGAGGCGCTCCGCGACCTCGACCGCTTCCTCGCCGCTCTCCGCCTCGGCCGCGACCCGCAGCCCCGGGGTCAGGCCGACGAGCGTGCGGGCCACCGAGCGGAACGGCGGCTGGTCGTCGACGACCAGCACGTCGCGGACCTCCCGCTGCACCTGCACCCCTCCAGCATCGGTGCGCCCCCCGGCGCGCGCCGAGGGTGCTAGCACGACAAGTCGGGCCGTGGCTCCTCTCCGGTCAGCGGGCGGTCTCGGCGAGGTAGAGGAGCACGGCCTTCACACGCCGGTTCACGTCCGGCTCGTCGGTGAGGTCGAGCTTCTGGAACAGCGAGTTGATGTGCTTCTCCACCGCCCGTTCGGTGAGGAACAGCGCCGCACCGACCGCAGCGTTGTTCTTCCCCTGAGCGACCTCGCCCAGCACCTCGCGCTCGCGCGGGGTGAGGCGGTCCAGCGGCGACCTCGGCTGCGCGGCCCGCGCCGACACGAGCACGTCGACGACTTGGGGATCGATGACCGATCCGCCGGCGGCGACGGTGCGCACCGCCGCGGCCAGCTGCTCCGGATCGCTCACCCGCTCCTTCAGCAGGTACGCGCGGCCGTTGCTGCCGTCGGCGAGCAGCGGCAGCGCGTACTCGGGTTCGGCGTACTGCGAGAGCACGAGCACCGCGGTCTCCGGGTGCGTGGTGCGCAGGCGGGTCGCGGCCTGGATGCCTTCGTCGGCGTTGTCGGGCGGCATCCGCACGTCCGTCACCACGACGTCGGGGCCGTGCTCGTCGACCGCGGCGAGCAACGACGGCAGGTCGTCGCACACGCCGACGACCTCGAAGTCCGGCTGCGCGGCGAGGACGTTGCGGATGCCTTCACGGACGAGAAGCGAGTCCTCGGCCATGACGATCCGCAGCACGCGGCAAACCGTAGCCCGTGCGCTCACCCCGTTCACAACGCGGCGAGCGCCAACCCGCCGGCCGCCGCGGCGAGACCGGTCACGGTCGACAGCACGAGGTAGCGGACCGCGGTCGGGCGCTCGCCGTCCTCGGACAGCCGCACCACCTCGAACCACAGCGTCGAGAACGTCGTGTACGCGCCGCAGAAGCCGGTGCCGATGACGACCTTCGTGCTGGTCCCGACGCCGTGGTAGAGCACGAGCCCCGTGATGAAGCCGAGCAGCAGCGCGCCGCTCGTGTTGATGACGAAGGTCCCCAGGGGGAAGCGACGACCCCACCGGTGGGTGACGGCCGTGTCGACGAGGTAGCGCGCCGGAGCGCCGACGGCGCCGGCCGCGGCGACGGCCCAGACGAGCGACATCAGACGTCCGGGTCGATCGGTTCACCGGGCTGCGGCCCAAGGTGCCCGGCGCGCGCGAGGCGCATGCCGGCCACCGTGGCGACCAGGCCGGCCGCCAGGCTCGCGGCGCCGTAGGCCACGGCCAGGCCACCGTGCCCGTCCTTCGTCAGCAACGACATCTCCACGACGAAGGTGGACCACGTCGTGTACGCGCCCACGAAGCCGATCGCGGCGAACGGGCGCACGTAGCGCGTCGGAGGCCAGCGCTCGAGCACGAGGACCAGCAGCACGCCGAGGAGGAAGCAGCCGGAGACGTTCGCGGTGAACGTTGCCCACGGGAAGCCGTGCGCGGACGTCGTCCACGCGAGCCCGAGCTCGTAGCGGGCCGGGGCGCCCAGCGCACCACCCGCGGCGATCGCGCCGAGCGTCGCCAGCGGGCGGGCGTCGGGCATGGCGTCACTCTCCACCATGACGGCGCGCGGGGGCCGTCGGCACGTCGGGTGCCCTAGCGTCATCTCATGGCGGAACCGCTGGCCGAGGCCGGTGTCGACGAGCTCATCGTCGACACCCCGCCGCGCCGCCGCGGCCGCCGGCTGCTGTGGGCGGCGATGTTCCTCGTCCTCGCCGGGCTCGTGGCGTTCGCCGTCGCATCGCAGACCGATGATCTGCACCGCGCTTGGCGGGCGCTCGCCCACGTCGACGGCAGATGGCTCGCGCTCGCAGCACTGGTCGAGGCGCTGTCGTTCGTGGCCAACGCCATCGCGATCCGTGCGTTGCTGCCCGCGCCGGCCGACGGCCAGGCACCCGGGATCATCGCGCTCACCGGCATCACGCTGTCCGGCCAGGCGGTGATGAACCTCATGCCGGCCGGGATGACCGGCATGTGGTGGTACAGCTACCGGCGCCTGCGCAAGCGCGGCGTCGAGCCGGTGACCGTCACGTGGGCGCTGCTCGTCGTCGGGCTCTTCTCGACCGCGACGCTCGCGATCCTCGCGCTCATCGGCGCCGAGATCGAGCCGCACGACAAGGTCCCCGGACTGCGCGAGACGGCGATCGCCGCGATCGTCGTGCTGGTGGCGCTCGGCGTCGGGCTGCGCTACATGCACCGCTGGCGCTGGGGCACCGAGGTGCTCGAACGCGTCCGCCGCCGGATCGCGCGCAAGCGCGACGAGGGTGAGCACCTGCGGGACCGGTTGCGCGCGGTGCGGCTGTCGCGGACGCGCTTCACGATCGCGCTCGTCGCCACCGGCTGCGTGTGGCTCGCCGACGCGGGCGCGCTCGCGCTCGCGTTCCCAGCGGTGCACGGGCACATCTCGCTCGCCGCGCTGGCCGTCGGCTACACGGCCGGTCAGCTGGCCACGCAGCTGCCGGTGACCCCGGGCGGGCTCGGCGTCGTCGAGGTCGGCATCACCGCCGCGCTCGTCGCCCTCGGCGGCAAGCAGGACGAGGTGCTCCCGGCGGTGCTGCTCTACCGGTTGATGGCGTACTGGGCGGTGCTGCCCCTCGGGGCCGCGAGCTACGCCCTGCTGCGGCGGGCGGAGGCGCGCCGCCCCTCCTGACCGGCGATCACGAGGTCGTGCGCGCGGATGAGGTCGTCGATGTGCGACCACGTCGTGGCCCGCGCCTGCCGGCCGGTGAGCACACCGAGGTGACCGCCCGGTGCGATCTCGAACCGCACGTCGGGTTGTCGACGGCCATCGGGTTCGGCATCCCGGGCAGCTCCATCGGGGCGAGACGCTGGTGCAACGCCGGCACCCGGTCAGGCGTGCGCGGGATGGGCTTCCGGCGTGCTGGACGCGCCCGTCCGGGACAGCCGCACGAGGTAGGCGAAGCCGATGAGGGCGACGAGGTCGAGGAACGTCGTGTAGGTCCACCCGAACGCGTCGCGGCCGACGTGCCCGTGCATCACCGGCCGGTCGGGGGCGATGGACAGGGCGCGGAACAGGTAGTCGACCGCGAGCCCGGCGAGGCTCATCGTCGCCCAGAACGTGGCGAGCAGCCGCGCGGTCACGCGCCCGCCGTACGTCCGCCGGTAGACGAGCAGCAGCGGCAGCGTGATGAGGTCGGCGAACACGAAAGCGACGACGCCGCCGAACGTGATGCCCGCGCTCCACAGCGCCGCGGCCAGCGGCACGTTGCCGATGGAGCAGACGAAGCTGATGATCGCGAGGAACGGGCCGAGCACCACGTTCTCCAGCGCCGACCAGAACCCGTGGCCCGTGACGAACAGCGACCTCCAGAACCCGATGGGCAAGGCCGTGTCCGCGACGCCCGCGAGCACGAAGCCGACGACCAGCTCGGTGCGCAGCATGCGCAGGTCCATCAACGTCGCCCGGGCGGCGGCCACCCACCCGTCGTGGGACCGGATGCGCTGCGCGAACGGGATGGCCGGGTCCGCTGGGGCATCGTCTCTGGGGTCGTCGCCGGGGTGGTGCGCGGGGGGGTCCTGCGCGTGGCAGTGATCGCCGTCCGCGTCGTCGTCGCCGCCTGCGTGGGTGCGCGCCTCGGCGACGAGCCGAGGACCGAGCGTGCGGGGCAGTCCGACGGCGAGCAACGCGATCATCAGCGCGCCACCCACGAGCTCGGCCAGGGCGAACGACCATCCCATGAGGAGCCACAGCACGATGCCGAGCTCCACGACGAGGTTCGTCGAGGCGAACATGAACGCCTGTGCCGCAGTGAAGTCGGCGCCGCGGACGAACAGCGTGCGCGCGAGCGCCGCGGCCGCGTAGGAGCACGACGAC
>DASZYF010000059.1:0-5365 GCA_035545535.1 Mycobacteriales bacterium
GCAGCACGATCATGCGCAGCCTCTGCAGCGGCGTCGGCGGCAGCATCCGCGCCGAACCGCGTCCGAAGCGGCGCTCCAGGTAGTACTGCCCCACGTAGAGCACCGAGGTCATGATGAGGTACCACACGATGATCACGAGCAGCAGCGGGATCTGCTGGTAGGTGCGGGAGTAGATGTTCACCGCGGCCTGCGTGAGCTCGACGTAGGCGATGGTGCTGGCCAACGCGCTCGTCTTGAGCATCGAGATCGTCTCGTTGCCGGTCGGAGGGATGATCACGCGCATCGCCTGCGGCAGCACGATGCGGCGCATCGTCTGCGCCCGCGTCATGCCGAGCGCGCTGGCCGCCTCGGTCTGACCCTCGTCGACGGACAGGATGCCGGCCCGCACGATCTCGGCCATGTACGCGGCCTCGTTGAGCGCGAGGCCGAGCAGCGCAGCCGTGAACACCGTGATGACGTCGTTCGACTGCCTGGTGATGAACGTCGGGCCGAACGGGATGCCGAGCGACAAGGTGCTGTACAGCTGCGACAGCGCGAACCAGAACAGGATCTGGACGTAGACCGGGCTGCCGCGGAACACGTAGATGTAGAGCCAGCAACCGCCGGACACGATCGGGTTGGGCGAGAGCCGGCCGATCGCGAGCAGCGTGCCGAGGGCGACGCCGATCACCATCGAGAGGACCGTCAGCTCGATGGTGTGGACGGCTCCGACAAGGATCGTGTGGTCGAAGAAGTAGTGGCCGAAGACCGACCACTCGTACTGCTTCGTGTTGAAGAAGCTGTAGACGAGCTGCGCGGCGATGACGAGCACCACCGCCGCGCTGACCCAGCGCCAGGGATGACGGACGGGGACGACGACGTCGGCGGGCGCGGAGGGGGGTTCCGCCGCGCCCGCGTCGGTCGTCATGGTCGTGGCGCTCTGGTCAGCTCTGGGTCAGCTCTGGGCGCCGTTGATCACCGGGTCGGTGATGGCGCCGTCCTGGATGCCCCACGTGGTGAGGATCTGCGTGTAGGTGCCGTCGGCGATGAGCTCCTTCAGGGCCGCCTGCACCGCGGGAGCGAGGCCGTTCTTCGCCATCGCGATGCCGTACGGCGCCTGGCCGTACGGCTGACCGACGAGGGCGAAGGCCCCGTTGGACTGCTTGACCTGGTACGCCGCCACGGGCGAGTCGGCCATGCTGACCTGCGCGCGGCCGCTCGACAGAGCGAGGTTGGCCTTGCTCTGGTCCGGGAACGCCGACACCGTCACGGCCTTCTTGCCGGCGTCCGTGCACTTCTTGCTCTGCGCGTTCGCGTCGGTCTCCTGCGTCGTGCCGCTCTCGACCGACACCGTGAGGCCGCAGAGGTCGTCGAGCGTGTTCACGGTCGGGCCGCCGTTCTTCTCGAAGAACGAGGTGCCGGCGTTGAAGTAGGTGACGAAGTCGACCTGCTTCTCCCGCGCCTTCGTGTCGGTGAAGCTCGACATGCCGAGCTGGTAGCGGTCGGCGTTGATGCCGGCGAGGATCGTGTTGAACGTCGCGTTCACGACCTTGACCTGCAGGCCGAGCTTCTCGCCGATGGCCTTCGCGAGGTCGGCGTCCATGCCGACGACGGTCTTGCCGTCCTTGGCGATGAACTCGTTGGGCGCGTAGCTCGCGTCCGCGGCGACGGTCAGCGTGCCGGCGCTCTTGTACTTCGCGGGCACCAGCGATGCGGCGTCGGACCCGCCGGCACCGCTCGCGGTCGGAGACCCGGCGACACCGGTCGGCTGCGAGCCGATCGAAGGGCCGCCGGACTTGCTGCTGCCGCAGGCGGCGACAGCGAGCGTGGCGAACGGGACGACGAGAAGCGCCAGGCGGCGACGTGCGAGCACTGCGAACCCCCAACGGTCGGATGGGGGGAACCTAGCCCGCGCGTGTTAAGCCGCTGGTGCGACGCGCTCCGTCTCGGCGGGCGTTCAGCGGGGGTCGTCCGTGAGCCCGCGCAGCTCGAGCGTGCAGCACTTCACCGCGCCGCCCGCCTTCCGGAGCTCGGACATGTCGATGCCGATCGGGTCGAAGCCGCGGTCCCGGAGCTCGGCGGGCAGGCCGGTGGCGGCGGCCTCGAGCAGCACGTGGTGCCCGTCGCTGACCATGTTCAGCCCGAGGACCTCGGCGTCGGCCTCGCTGCACGCGATGAGGTCGGTGAAGAGCTCGCCGAGCACCCCCGCCGACGCGGTGCTGAACGCCGACGGCAGGTAGGCGGCGGTGCCCTCGTCGAGCACGCCCATGGCGGTGTCGAGGTGGTAGAAGCGCGGGTCGACCAGCTCGAGCGGGACCACGGTGAGGCCGTTGGGCTGCGCGAGGACCTCGTCGACCTCGGCGATGACGTCGGGGTCGCTGCGGAACCCGCTGCCCACCAGCAAGAAGTCGCCCACGGTGAGGATGTCGCCCTCGCCCTCGCAGACGTGCTCGGGGCGCACCGTCACGGCGCCCTGCGCGGCGAACCAGTCGTGGTAGGCGGCCTCCTCGCCAGTCCGCTCCGCGTAGCGGAAGCGGCTCGAAAGCGCGCGGCCGCCGACGACGACGCCCCCGTTGGCGGCGAACACCATGTCGGGCAGGCCGGGCAGCGCAGGGAGGATCTCGACGGTGTGGCCGAGCGCCTGGTAGGTGCGGCGGAGCGCCTGCCACTGCGCCATCGCCCGGCCGGGGTCGACGGGCGCGGACGGGTCCATCCACGGGTTGATGGCGTAGGTGACCGCGAAGTGCGTGGGCGGGCACATGAGGTAGTGCCGGTGGCTCCGCCGGCGCGGCGCGGGCGCCGGGCGCGGGATGTCCACGGTCGCGGTCATGTCCTCAGAGTAGGAAGAACGGTCGCACGGTATGCGGCGAAGCTGTGCGCAGATGTGCAAGGATCATGCGTGTGGAGGAGTTAGACCGGCAGATCGTTGCGCTTCTGGTCGACAACGCGCGCCGACCGTTCGCGGAGATCGGTCAGCGGGTCGGCCTGTCGGCCAGCGCGGTCACCCGCCGGGTCGACCGGCTCGAGCGCGAAGGCGTGCTCACCGGCTACGCGGCTCAGGTGGGCGGGGCGGCGGCCGCGTGGCGCACCGAGGCGTTCGTCGAGCTGTTCTGCGAGCGCGTCACGCCCGACGGGATCCGGGCAGCGGTGGAGGGCCACCCCGAGGTCGTCGCGGCCTACACGGTCACCGGCGACGCCGACGCGCTGCTGCACCTGCGCGCCGCCGACGCGACCCACCTCGAGCAGGCGCTCGAGCGGATCCGCGAGTCGCGCATGGTGCAGCGCACCCGCACCGTCGTCGTCCTGACCCGGCTGTTCGAGCGGCCGCCGCCCGTGCTGTGACGGCGCGCACACCGGGTGGCCCCCGGACGCGGCCGTGGGACGATGGCGCCAGCAGGGAGCGACCCTCCCCGTCGAACCGGCGAGCGCTACCGCTGCGCGCCTTCCCCTCGGGGGCACGGCTCCCGAGCACTCGGACCTGGACTCGGAGCCTTCTCACGTGACCGTCGACCACGAGCCGGTGCGCACCCCTGGTGCCGCGCTTCCGACGTATGACAACTTCCGCGACGACCCCGTCTTCAAGCTGCACGAGGGCGGCAAGATCGACATCGGCGTCACCGTGCCGGTCATGGACCGTGACGACCTCTCGATGGCGTACACGCCCGGCGTCGCCCGCGTCTGCACCGCGATCGCGGAGGACAAGGAGCTCGTCTACGAGTACACGTGGAAGTCGAACACGGTCGCGGTGGTCACCGACGGCACCGCCGTGCTCGGCCTCGGTGACATCGGCCCCGAAGGCTCGCTGCCCGTCATGGAGGGCAAGGCGCTGCTGTTCAAGCAGTTCGGGGGTGTCGACGCGGTGCCGATCGCGCTCGACTGCACCGATGTCAACGAGATCGTCGACACGGTGGCGCGCATCGCGCCCGCGTTCGGCGGTGTGAACCTCGAGGACATCAGCGCTCCGCGCTGCTTCGAGATCGAGGCCCTGCTCCAGGAGCGCCTCGACATCCCGATCTTCCACGACGACCAGCACGGCACCGCGATCGTCACGCTCGCCGGCCTGATCGGCGCCTGCCGCCTCACGGGCCGCCGCCTCGAGGACCTGCGGGTCGTCGTCTCCGGCGCCGGTGCCGCGGGCGTCGCGGTCACCCGCATCCTGCTCGACGCCGGCATCGGCGAGATCGCGGTCGCCGACTCGCGCGGCCTCATCAACCGCGACCGCACCGACCTCAACCCGGTGAAGCAGGCCCTCGCGCACGACACCAACACGCAGAACCGCAGCGGGACCGTCGAGGAGGCGCTCGCCGGCGCCGACGTGTTCATCGGCTTGTCGGCCGGACGCGTCAGCGACGAGTCGGTCGCATCGATGGCCGACGGCGCGTTCGTCTTCGCGATGGCCAACCCGGACCCCGAGGTCGACCCGGAGGTCGCGCACCGCAACGTCGCCGTGATCGCCACCGGGCGCAGCGACTACCCGAACCAGATCAACAACGTGCTCGCGTTCCCCGGAGTCTTCAAGGGCGCGCTGGCCGTACGGGCGCCGCGCATCACCGCGTCGATGAAGCGCGCCGCCGCGGACGCGATCGCCGAGCTCATCCCGGCGGACGAGCTCCGCCCCGGCTACGTCATCCCCAGCGTGTTCGACCCGCGGGTCGCGCCGGCCGTCGCCGATGCCGTCGCCGCCGCCGCCCGTGCCGAGGGCATCGCCCGCCGCTAGTGCGCGTCGCGCTCGTCGCGGGACCCGACCCGGGTCACGCCTTCCCGGCGGCGGCGCTCGGCGTCGCGCTGCGCGACCGCGGGCACGACGTCGCGGTCATGACCGGGCCGCAGTGGGACGCGCCGCTCATCCGTGACGGCATCACGCCCATCACGCTCCCGCTGCTGCCCGAGCCCGACGGCGAGACGTTCAGCCAGCGGCTGTGGTCGCGGCAGGCGGCCATGGCGCCGCTGATCGCCTCCGACCTCACGGCCTGGGGCGCCGACGCCGTCGTCGCCGACACGCTCACGCACTGCGGCGGCTTCGCGGCCGCGCTGATGGGCAAGCCCTGGGGCGAGCTCGTCGTGCACCTGCTGCAGGACCTGTCGGTGGCGCTGCCGCCGGTGGGCGGCGGGTTCACGCCCGGCCGCACGCCGTTGGGCAAGGGCCGCGACGCCGCGCTGCGCTGGTTCAGCGCGCGCTCGGTCGCGCAGGGCAAGGCCGACCGCGCCGCCGCGGTGACCGCGCTCGGGGTGCCGGCGGCGGCCGCGCAGCCGCGGGTGCGGCTCATCGCCACCTTCCCCGCGTTGGAGCCGGCGCGCCCGGACTGGCCCGCCGACGCCACGATCGTCGGACCCGTCGAGTGGGAGCCGGCCGACGCGCCGCCCCCGAGCCCGCCGGGCCCCGCAC
>DASZYF010000060.1:0-1730 GCA_035545535.1 Mycobacteriales bacterium
TGGTCGGCGACGTGCCCCAGCCCGGAAGAGCGCCGCGACGCGAGGGAGCGGCCGATGAAGCCGTGCGACCTTCACAACTTCCTCGCGCCGTGTCTGCTGCTGCTGCTCGAGGAGCGGGCCGACCACGGCTACGACCTGGTGGCGCGGCTGCACCCGCTCGTCAGCATGGACGGCGAAGCGGGTGCGGTGTACCGGGCGTTGCGCCACCTCGAACGTGACGGCCTGGTCACCTCGACCTGGTTGCCGGCCAACGGCGCTCCGGCTCGGCGCAGCTACGAGGTCACCGAGGAGGGCCGGCGGGCCCTCGGGTCGAGCGTGCGCGACATCCGCGAGTTGCGCGACACCCTCGACCGTTTCCTGTTCCGGCAGCGAGTGCTCGCCGACGCGCCAACTCACGTCACGACGAGCCGGAGCCAGTGATGGCGCCGGCGCCCGCACTCCAAGCAGCAGCGGCGCGCCGCCGCGACGCCGCCGTTGTGATCGGCGAGCGCTGCGACGTGCTTGCTTCGGCGTGCGAGGCGATCGCGCAGCGCTTCGCCGCGGGCGGCACGCTGTTCGCCTTCGGTGCCGGCGTCGCGACCTCCGACGCGGCGCACGTCGCGGTGGAGTTCGTGCACCCGGCGATCGTCGGCAAGCGGTCGCTGCCGGCCGTGGCGTTGTCCGCAGCCGCGATGGGCGACCGTCCCGACGCGGTCTACGCAGACCAGATCCGGCTGCTCGCGCGGGCGAAGGACATCGCGATCGGCATCGATGACGGTAGGCGCGACGGTGCCGTCGCTGCCGGGCTGCGCGCCGCCGCCGAGCGCGGCCTGCTCACCGTCTCGCTGACCGGCGGCGAGGCCACGGACGAAGACGTGACTGCGACGGACTTCGCGCTACGGGTGCCGTCGGACGATCCACTCGTCGTCAAGGAAGTGCACGTCACGGCCTACCACCTGTTGTGGGAGCTGGTGCACGTCCATCTCGACCATTGCGACAGCGAGGTCTGTCTCACCTGCGGCGACGTTGCGGTCGAGGCCCGGGTCGTGGAGCTGCTCGACGACGGGCTCGCCGTCGTCGACGCCGGCGCGGGAGCGGAGGAGATCAGCGTCGCCCTCGTGACGCCGACCGTCGGCGACACCGTCCTTGCCCACGCCAAAGAGGCCATCGCGCTGGTCGCGCGCGCGGCGCCCGAACCCGAGGACGCATCGTGACTGCGCGCGGAGTCGAGACGTTGTACCCCTATCTCTACGACCAGCCCACCGATCGGGCGGCGCTCCGCGAGCAGGTACGCGGTTCGATCCTCGCCAAGTGCGCCGAGATCATCGCGCTCCGGGACCGGATCATCGAAGGCGAGGGCGACCGGCTGCACCGCTGCGCGCAGGACATGGCGGAGCGCTTCGCGCGGGGCGGCCGCCTGTTCGCCTTCGGCAACGGTGGCAGCAGCACCGACGCGCTCGCGGTCGTGACTGGGTTCCGCGCCCCACCCAGCGGCCGCCCGCTTCCGGCGTACAACCTGACTGCCGACGTGGCCGCCCTCACCGCGCTGGCCAACGACGTCGGCTTCGAGGTCGTCTTCGCCCGCCAGCTCGCGGCGCTCGCCGGCCCGCACGACATCGCACTCGCCCTGTCGACCAGTGGTGGCTCCACCAACGTGCTGCGCGGCTTGGAGCAGGCCCGCCGGCTCGGCCTGCTGACGATCGGTCTCGCCGGCTACGACGGTGGAGCGATGGCCGCCTCCGGATCGCTCG
>DASZYF010000061.1:0-4168 GCA_035545535.1 Mycobacteriales bacterium
GCCGCCCAGCCGGGCGATGCCCTCGCGCCGGTCGGCCGCGGCGCGGGCGTCGGCCATGAGCGCCTGCTCCTCGGCCGCGAGCGCCGCCTCGAGCGAGCCGCGCTGCTCGACCGCCGCGGACAGCACCTCGCGGTCGCGGGCGAGGACGGCGATGACCTCGGCCTCCTGCGCGCGGACGGTGACGGCCTCGGCCTCGAGCGCGTCCGGGTCGGGGCGGCCGGTGGCCGGGTCGGCGAGCGGCTCGGCCAGGTGCCGGGCCCGTTCGGCGGCCAGGGACGTGAGGCCGCGCAGGCGCTCCTCGAGCGCGGCGAGCCGGTAGAAGGTCTCCTGCGCGCGGGCGACGCGGGGCGTGTCCTCGGCGACGAGTGCCTCGAGGCGGGCCTCCTCGGCCTGCGCGACGCGCGACGCCTCCTCGGCCGCGACCTGGCGGCGGCGCACGTCCTCCTCGTCGCGGACGTCGGCGTCGAGGGCGCCGCGGGCCTGGAGCAGGTCGTCGGCGAGCAGGCGCAGCTTGGCGTCGCGCTGCGCGGCCTGGATGACGTGCGCGCGGCGCGCGATCTCGGCCTGCTTGCCGAGCGGGCCGAGCTGGCGGCGGAGCTCGGCGGTCAGGTCGGTGAGGCGGGTGAGGTTCGCCTGCATCGCGTCGAGCTTGCGGAGCGCCTTCTCCTTGCGCTTCTTGTGCTTGAGGACGCCGGCCGCCTCCTCGATGAAGGCGCGCCGGTCCTCCGGGCGGGCGTGCAGCACGGCGTCGAGCTGGCCCTGGCCGACGATGACGTGCAGCTCGCGGCCGATGCCGCTGTCGGACAGCAGCTCCTGCACGTCGAGCAGGCGGCACGGGGTGCCGTTGATGGCGTACTCGCTCTCCCCGCTGCGGTAGAGCAGGCGGGAGACGCTCACCTCGGCGTGCTCGATGTTGAGGGCGCCGTCGTGGTTGTCGATGACGAGCGTCACCTCCGCCCGGCCGAGGGCCGGCCGGCTGGGGGTGCCCGCGAAGATGACGTCGCTCATGGCGCCACCGCGCAGCGACTTCGCGCTGTGCTCGCCGAGCACCCACGCCATCGCGTCGACGACGTTGGACTTGCCGGAGCCGTTGGGCCCGACGACGCAGGTGATGCCCGGCTCGAACCGCAGCGTCGTGGAGGTGGCGAAGGACTTGAAGCCCTTCAGCGTCAGGCTCGACAGGTGCATGGCATCGAGGAGAGTACGGCCGCCGGCGCGGTGACCGCACCGACCGCGCCGCGCCGGTGGACACGGGTCTCAAGTGACACGTGGGACGGCCGCTCGGCGCGGCCGCGCCCGGGCAAAAGAGAAGCGGGACGGCACCAGACCGTCCCGCTCATCCCTGCGGGGTGCTCGCCACCGCCGGGGTTCCTTCTTGCTGTGCTCAGGTGAGCGCGGGCTCCTGCTCGAGGAGGCGCAGCTCCTGCGTCATCTCCGCCGTCAGGCGGCGGGTGAGCTCGTCGTTCTCCCGACACTCACGCTCGAGAGCGTCCTCGAGCTCGGCGACGCGAGCCCGCAGGCGCCGCACCTCGCCCGCCATCTCGACGAGGCGGATGTCGGTGACACCGACGTGGCCGAAAAGGGCCTTGGCCATAGTGAAGGTCCTCCACGATGAGGTACCGGTTGCGTAACCGTCCGGATCTAGGGGCAGACGCCGGGGCGGCATACCACCTGGCTCTGGTAGCCATAAGGGTCCCAGACGCAAAGGCGCCCGGTCAAGGGTCCGGCCGGGGTTGTCAACCGTGTTGCACCGAGGGCGGCCGCGTCACCCCGGCTCATCGCTCCACGAACCCGGACAGGTCGCCCCGGGGCAGCGCCCACTGGACCGTCACGCCGGTCACGCGGCCGGGCCGGCCGGCGGCGTCGGGCTCCTCCAGCAGCCGCTCGAGCGCCTCGACCGCGGCCCGCGGGCCCTCGGCCACCATCTGCACCCGGCCGTCGACGAGGTTGGTCGCACTGCCGACCAGGCCGAGCTCCAGCGCCCGGGCCCGGGTCCACCAGCGGAAGCCGACGCCCTGCACCCGGCCGCGGACGAACGCCGTCATGCGCGCGGTGCCGGTCCCTGGGCCGTTCCCGGTGGCGGTCCCGGGGGCGGTCATCTCACCACCGCGCGTTCCGCGGCCGGGGCTGGTCCTTCGGGCAGGAGTAGGACGAGCGGTTCATGAACGACTCGCGGCGGATCGGCGATCCGCACCGCGGGCACGGCTCGCCCTCGCGGCCGTACACGTTGAGCTCCCGCTCGAACAGGCCGCTCACCCCTTCGGTCGACACGTACAGCGCGTCGAAGCTCGTGCCGCCCGCGGCGAGCGACTCGTGCAGCACGGCGCGGATGGCGGCCAGCAAGGCGCTCACCTCCCGCTGCTTCAGCGTCTCCGTCGGCCGGGCCCAGTGCAGCGGCACCCGCCACAGCGCTTCGTCCGCGTAGATGTTGCCGACTCCGGAGATGAGCGATTGGTCCAGCAGCGCGCGCTTGATGCCGGTGCGGCGCTTCCGCAGCGCGGCGGCGAAGCCCACGTCGTCGAAGTCGGGATCTATCGGGTCACGAGCGATGTGCGCGATGGTGCTCGGCAGCTCCGCACCGCCGGGCACGACCACGAGGCCACCGAACGTGCGCTGGTCGACGAACCGCAGCTCCCGCCCCCCGTCAGCAAAGGTGAACCGGACCCGCAGGTGCTTCTCGAGCGGCTTGTCGCCGGGCACGACGAGCAGCTGTCCGCTCATGCCGAGGTGGCCGAGCAGCGCGTCGCCCGAGTCGAGCGGCAGCCACAGGTACTTCCCGCGGCGCCGCGCGCCGGTGAACGTGCGCCCGCGCAGCAGCGCGACGAAGTGTTTCGGACCCGCGTCGTGGCGGCGGACGGCGCGCTCGTGCAGCACCGTGACCTCGGCGATGCGGCGGCCCACGACCCCGCGTTCGAGGCCGCGGCGCACGACCTCGACCTCCGGCAGCTCCGGCACGTCAGCGCTTCAGCAGGTGCGATCAGTCGGCGTCGGGCGGCGGCGCCGTGAGCGCGTTGTACGCGTGCTCGGCCGCGATGAGCTCGGCCTCCTTCTTGGTGCCGCCCTCCCCCGCGCCGTAGCGGGTGCCGCCGACGACCACGTGCGCGGTGAAGCGCTTCGCGTGGTCGGGACCGGTCTCGGACACCTCGTAGTCGGGCGGCCCGAGCGAGCGGGACGACGCGAGCTCCTGCAGCGAGGTCTTCCAGTCCAGCGCCGCACCCCGCGAGGCCGACGCCTCGATGAGCGGGTCGAACAGGCGCCGCACGCACACGCCGGCGGTCGCGAACCCGTGCTGCAGGTAGACCGCGCCGAGCAGCGCCTCCATCGCGTCGGCGAGGATCGACGGCTTCTCGCGCCCGCCGGTGCCCTCCTCGCCGCGACCGAGACGGATGTAGGTGCCGAGCTCGATGCCCCGCGCCACGTCGGCCAGGGCGCGCGCGTTGACGACGCTGGCGCGCAGCTTCGCGAGCGTCCCCTCCGGCAGGTCCGGGTGGGCACGGAACAGCGTGTCGGTGACGACCAGGCCGAGCACCGCGTCGCCGAGGAACTCGAGGCGTTCGTTGGTGGGCAGGCCACCGTTCTCGTAGGCGAACGAGCGGTGCGTGAGCGCCTGGGTCAGCAGGCCGTCCTCGAGGTCGACGCCGAGGACGGCGAGCAGCGCGTCGCGCACGGAGCGGTCGCTGTCCGGCGGCACGGTGGCGGTCATCGGGCGGGTCTCAGCGGCCCGCGGCCTGGGCGAGGCGCTGCAGCGAGTAGTCGACGGCCACGCCCACCGTGGTGAGGTCGTCGAGGTCGTCGTCGTCGACCCGGAAGCCCGGCACGGTCTGGGCGAGCCGCGACTCGACGATCTCCACGATCTCCACGAGGCCGAGCGAGTCGGCGCCGAGGTCCTCGACGAGCCGGGTGTCACGGGTGATCGAGGCCGGATCGACCTCGTAGACCGCGACGATCGCGTCACGCACGACCGCCAGCACCGCGTCGGCGTCGAGATCCGTCGCAGCGCCTAGCGGGCCCGCTCGCATGCTCCCGGCGCCCGTCGTCACGTGGGCAACGTTAGGCGTTGGGAGCGGAGCGCTGCGGGAGCCCGGCCGCGGCGCGGCGGCGCGCGACCAGAGCCTCGAGCTCGGTGCGCAGCCGCGGGACCAGGTCGGCCCGGGCCGCGGCGGCCGCC
>DASZYF010000062.1:0-2343 GCA_035545535.1 Mycobacteriales bacterium
CCGGGGGGCACCGGCAGCGGCGCCGGGTAGGTGCCCGGGGCACCGCCGGCCACGAGGGCGGCGCCGGGGTCGCCGGCGGGCGCGAACGATGCGGGAACCTCGGGTGCACCCATCGGCGGCACCGCCGGCGGGGCGAAGGCCGTCGGGGCGGCCGGCGGCAGGTACGCAGCAGGGGGCGCGGGTGCGGCCATCGGCGGCATCGAGAGTGCCTGCGGCGCAGCAGGAACGGCGTCGACAGGAGCCTGCGGGTAGAGCGGCGCGGGCGCAGCGGGCGGGGCCACCGGCGTTACGGGGGACGCCGGAGCGTGCAGGTCTGCGAAGGCGGACGCGGCCGCCATCGCCGGGGCGTCGTGCTGAGCGACGAACGGAGCCGGGACGGGCGGCGGGAGCTGGCTCGTCATCGCGGGCGGCGGGACGGCCGCCGGGTCGAAGGCGGTGGGGACGGTCAGCGGACTGCTGCTGACCCAGCCGGCCGCGGCGACGGCGGGGTCGGTCGTGCCGCAGTACTGACACACGACGAAGCGGGTCCAGCCGCCGCACGCGCACTGCCGCGTCTCGCCGGACAGCGTGGGGTGGGCCAGCGTCTCCGACATCGGTCGTCTTCCTCTCCTGCGTCCAAGGGGGAACGCCAGAGCACCCGGCACTCCCCTGTTCAGCCCATCGGTACGCGCGAGCGTCGGCTGTAGCAACGGGCGTCATCCGACTCCCCCGACTGGCCCAGTGCCCGGTCTGTGCCCGCGAGTCCGGTCTGTCCCTGCGAGGCCTCGTCCACGACGGGCGGCCGTGGGCCCGCCGTACCGTGGCGCCATGCGCGTGACCCAGCACGTCGAGGACCTCCCGGACCCCTACACGAGCGATCCGCTGCTCGGGCGGACGCTGGACCGCCTGCTCGGCGAGCTCGGCCACAAGCGGGCGGCCGGACCGCTGGAGGACCTTGCGACGGACTGCTCGGGTCCCCTGCGCCGGGCGGCGCTCGACGCCGAGCGCAACCCGCCGGCCCTGCGGGCCTACGACGGCTGGGGCAAGCGGGTCGACGAGATCGAGACCTCCCCCGGCTGGGACGTCCTGCGCCGCGCGGCCGCCCGGCACGGCGTGGTGGCTCTGCCCTACGAGCCGGCCGCCCGCGACACGTGGGGCGCCGGTGCCCGCACCGTCCAGCACGCGCTCCTGCACCTGTACGCGCCCGACTCGGCCGTGTTCTCCTGCCCGGTCGCGATGAGCGACGGCGCGGTCACGGTGCTCTCCGAGGACGGCGTGGACCCCGAGCTCGCGAGCCGTCTGCTGCCGCGCCTGCTGTCGCGCGACCCCGACACCGCCTGGACCAGCGGTCAGTGGATGACCGAGACCGAGGGCGGCAGCGACGTCGGCCGGGCGACCACCCGCGCGGTCGAGGACAGCACCGGCTGGCGGCTGCACGGAGAGAAGTGGTTCTGCTCGGCGACGACCGCCGAGATGGCCGTGGCGCTCGCCCGGCCGGACGGCGCGCCGAGCGGGTCGGCCGGGCTCGCCTGCTTCGTCGTGCCGCGCTACGCCGAGGACGCCGACCCCACCGGCACCCACCCGCGCGGGCGCACCGGCCTCCGTGCGACGTCCCCGGGCCTGCACGTGCACCGCCTGAAGGACAAGCTCGGCACGCACGCGCTGCCGAGCGCCGAGGTGCAGCTGGACGGCGCCCGCGCCTGGCCGGTCGCGGACCCTCGGGAGCCCGGCGGGCTGCGCCGGATGATGGCGCTGGTGACGGTCACGCGGCTGCACAACGCCGCGAACGCGGCCGCGCTGTTGCGCCGCGGCGTGCTGATGGCCCGCACCTACGCGCAGACCCGCGAGGTGTTCGGCGCGCCGCTGTGGCAGCAGCCGCTGCACCGCGAGGTCCTCGCCGGCCTGACCGTCGAGGCGGACGCCGCGTTCGCGATCACCGCGCTGTGCTTCGACGCACTGGGCCGGGTCGAGGTGGAACGCGATGCGGACAGCGCCGCGCTGCTGCGGCTGGCCAACTCGCTCGCGAAGGCGCTGACGGCGAAGCAGTCGGTGGCGGGGCTGTCCGAGGTCATCGAGTGCTTCGGCGGGCCGGGCTACGTCGAGGACACGGGCGTGCCGGTCCTGCTGCGCGACGCGCAGGTGCTGCCGGTGTGGGAGGGCACGACGACGATCCAGTCCCTCGACGTGCTGCGCGCGGTCAGCGACCCACGGGTCGATGTGATGACCAGCTACCGGCGTCGCGTCGACTCGGCGGTGGACGCGGCGTCGTCGACGGGATCCGCCCTCGGCGCGACGGCCGACGCGCTCGCGCGCGCACTCGCAGCCGTCGAGGCCGACGTGCGGGCCGCCGCCGCCGCTCCGGCG
>DASZYF010000063.1:0-17831 GCA_035545535.1 Mycobacteriales bacterium
GCACGCCCCCACGTCGGCGAACCAGGTCGTGCTCGACCAGCACACGGTCGACGATCAGCACTTCGCCGTCGGCGACACGGTCAAGGTGGTCACGCGCGACGGCGTCGAGGCGGAGACGCTGGTCGGTGTCGTGAAGTTCGGCGACAGCGCCAGCCTGGCCGGCGCGGTGCTCGTCGCGTTCGACACCCCGACCGCGCAGCACCTGCTCGGCCTGACCGGTCAGTTCAACACCATCTCCATCACGGCGAAGAAGGGTGTGTCCGACGAGACGCTCGCCGCGGCCATCTCGGCGAAGGTCGGCAAGAGCTACGACGTGCGCACGGGGGCGCAGACGCAGTCCGATGACAAGAAGGCGTTCGGCTTCGTCGGCAACGTGCGCTGGTTCCTGCTGATCTTCGCGCTCATCTCGCTCGTCGTCGGCGCGTTCGTCATCGCCAACACGTTCCAGGTGCTCGTCACGCAACGGATCCGTGAGCTCGCGCTGCTGCGCGCGCTCGGGGCGAGCCAGCGGCAGGTGCTGCGCTCGGTGGTCGCCGAAGGCGCGACCGTCGGACTGATCGGTGCCGTGCTCGGCGTCGCCGCCGGCCTCGGCATCGCCACCGGGCTCATGAAGGTGTTCCCCGGCGGCAGCGACAGCGGCCCGCTCGTGATCCGGGGCTGGACGTTCCTCTGGGGCCTGCTCACGGGTGTCGTGATGGCGGTGCTCGCCTCGGTGCTTCCCGCCTACCAGGCGGGGCGGGTGCCGCCGGTGGCGGCGATGCGCGATGCCGATGCGCTCCCGCGGAAGCGCTCGCTGCGTCAGCGCACGAGCTTCGGCCTGGGGCTGCTGGTCGCGGGCATCGTGGGCCTCGTCATCGGGCTCAACGGGAGCGGCACGACCGCGCTGATCGGCGTCGGCGTCGGGGCGCTCCTCATCCTGCTCACCGTCGCGACGCTGTCGCCGCTGTTCTCCAGCCAGGTCCTGAACCTGCTCGGCGCGTGGCTGCCGCGCGCCGCCGGGACCGTCGGTCGGCTTGCCCGCGAGAACGCGGTGCGCAACCCGCGCCGCTCGTCGGCCACCGCGGCGGCGCTGATGATCGGCATGGCGGTCGTCGCCGCGTTCACGGTGCTCGGCGCCTCCGCCAGCACGTCGTTCGGTGCGGTCGTGCACAAGAGCCTCAAGGCGCAGGTGGTCGTCTACCCGGAGAACCAGGGCAGCGACACCGGCGTGCCGATCGCGCTCGTCCCCGAGGCGACGCGGATCCCCAAGGTCGGCTCCGCGACCGCGATCCAGTCCGTGCGCGGGCGCATCGACGACAAGAAGGGCGACCTCACCGTCGTGCAGCCGAACTGGCTGGACGCAGTCAACGTGCGCAAGGACACCGGCGACATCACGCTGCAGAAGGGCGACGTCCTCGTCGACACGACGAAGGCCTCGGACAAGCATTGGGGCGTCGGCACCAAGCTCACGCTGCTCACCGCGCGCTCGGGCACGCAGACCGTCACGGTCTCCGGCACGTACAAGCCGAACCAGCTCCTGGGTGACTACGTCATCGGCGCCGACACCGTGGCGGCCGACTCCACCGTCGCGCCGGTCGACGTGATCCTGCTCAGCGGCACGCCCGGCACGACACCGGATCAGCTGGCGAGCTCGATCAAGACCGCCCTGACGCAGGTCCCCGGTCTCAAGGTCGAGACGCAGGCCGAGTTCCTCAAGAGCGTGCAGAAGCAGATCGACCAGGTGCTGCAGTTCATCACGATCCTGCTCGCGTTCGCTTTCATCATCGCCTACCTCGGCGTCATCAACACGCTCGTGCTCTCGGTCGTGGAACGCACGCGGGAGATCGGTCTGCTGCGCGCGGTGGGCCTGACCCGCAAGCAGCTCAAGTGGACCCTGCGCTGGGAGTCGGTGCTCATCTCCGCCTACGGCGGCGTGCTGGGCATCGTCGTCGGCGGCGTGCTCGGCGCGGCGCTGGTCCACGCGCTCAAGGACCAGGGCATCACGGACCTGTCGCTGGCACCGGGCCGGCTGATCTTCTACTTCGTCCTGGCCAGCGTGCTGGGTCTGGTCGCGGCCGGCATCCCGGGCCGCCGGGCCGCCAAGATGAAGCCGCTCGAGGCCATCGCGACGGTCTGACCGCGACCGTTAGGCTTCTCCGTCGGAGGATCGCGGTCCTCTGCTGGAGGATTCGCATAGTGGCCTAGTGCGCACGCTTGGAAAGCGTGTTGGGGGCAACCCCTCGCGAGTTCGAATCTCGCATCCTCCGCCGGCGTGGACGGTCAGTTGAGCGGGACCTTGGGGCCGAGGAAGCGCGGATCCGGGTGGGTCACCAGCGTCTGCCAGAGGGCCTTGCTGTCGGCGAGCAGCTCGCGGGCGACGAACTTCGCGTACATCGAGTGGTTCGTGCGTGACCACTCCGGCACGCTCACGCCGACGGCGTGCACGCCCACGCGCTGGCAGGTCCACAGCGCGCGCGACAGGTGGTAGTCGGTGGTGACGACGATCGCGCTGGTGACGCTGAAGATCGCCTTCGCGCGGTAGCACGAGTCGTAGGTGTCGAAGCCGGCGTGGTCCTGCGTGACGGCGCTCGCGGGCACGCCGTGCCGGCCGAGGTAGTCCTCCATGGCCTGCACCTCGTTGTGGAACACGGTGCCGTTGTCGCCGGTGACGAGGATGTGCTGCACCTTGTGTGCGCGGTAGAGCTGCACGGCGACGTCGAGGCGGTGCGCGAGGAAGCCGCTCGGCTTGTCCGGCGCGTCGAGGCCCGCACCGAAGACGATCGCCACCGGGGCGGCCGGGACGGAGGCGACGTCGTAGCGGTCGCCCTCGGTCGCGAGCGAGATGAGCGCCCACGGACCGAACAGCACGAAGGCGACGAAGCCGGTGCCGAGCGCCAGCAGCCGCCGTGGGCGCCGCCAGCGGCGCCAGAAGCCCGGGCGCGGCGCGGCCTCGACGGGGGGCTCGACCGATCGCTCCACGATGAGGTGCGTCGGATCGTTCCCGAGCGCGGCGTGCGGACCCGTCGGGGCGTCCGTCACCGTCATCCCACCACGGTACGGGCCGAACGGCCGTGCTCCGGCTAGCCGACGAGGGTCGTGCCGCGAGCCACCAGCACGGCGACGTCGACGGCTGCCGCAACGATCACGCCCGCGAACGCGGCCCCGCCGCGGCCACCGCGCTCGAGGCGCAGGCCGGTGATCACCGCGACGGCGGACACCGCGGGCAGCGCCAGGCCGGCCGCGGAACCCGACGGGGCGACGCCGAGCAGGCCGGACGCGGCGACCAGCAGCACGCCGGCTCCGCGCGCCGACCGCGCGAAGCCCAGCCGCTGCGGCAGGCCGCGCACACCCGTGATGCGATCGCCCTCGAGGTCCGGTAGCGCGTTCGCCAGGTGCGCGCCGGCGCCGAGCAGCGCGCCCGCCGCGGGCGCCCACCAGCGCGGCCACGGATGCCCCGCGAGGCCGAGCGTCACGAACACCGGCAGCAGCGCGAACGCCACGGCGTAGGTGAGGACCGACACGACCGTCGCCTTGAGCCCGAGGTCGTAGGCCCACGCGCAGCCGACCGCGATCAGGTGGGCCACCGCTGCGCGCCAGCCGGAGAGCAGCGACAGGCCTGCGCAGGTGAGCAGCGCGACCGGGGCCGCGCGCAGCAGCGCCCGCTCGCTCACCTCGCCGCGCACGACGGGCTTGTCCGTGCGGCCGGTGGTGCGGTCCCGCGCCGCGTCCAGCCCGTCGTTCAGCCAGCCGACCGAGAGCTGGCCCGCCAGCACCGCGGCGGCAACCGCGACACAACCCGGCGCGCTCCGCCCCGCGCCGGCGGCGACCGCGGTGGTGACCGCCGTGACGGCGAGCGTGGGACCCAGGTGGCACGCGAGCGCGAAGCCCCGCACGGTCCGGCCCACGCGCCCCATCGTCGCCTCCCTCCGGTCCGGCCGGAGGATCGGCTCGTCACGCCGCCGCGACCCCGGCGCCGGCGGGTGCGCACGCCACACCCACCGACCGGCCAACCGACGCCCTCGGCCGAGAGGAGTACGGGCCCCGACGGCGAAGATCGGTGGATGCGTCCCCACCCCCGGATCACCCTCCTCACCACCGCCGCGATGGTCGCGGTCGCCGGCGCCGCCCTCGGCACCGCCGGCGCGCACGCCGCCCCGGCCGTGGCCGCGGCCGCCCCGAACGCCCCCGCGCTGCCGCCGGCGACGCACACGGTCACGAAGAAGGCGCTGACCTTCACGGTGCACGTGGGCCCCAGCAACGGCACCACCTGCACCATCGACGCCGACCTCTACACGCCGAGCGGCGTGGACGCCGCGCACAAGGCGCCCGCGATCATGGCCACGAACGGCTTCGGTGGCAGCAAGCGCGACCAGGCGGGCCTCGCAGAGTTCTGGGCCGCGCGCGGCTACGTCTTCCTGTCCTACTCGGGCCTCGGCTTCGGCGCCCAGCCCGGAGGCGACAAGGGCAGCGGCTGCACGATCGAGCTCGACGACCCGGACTGGGACGGCAACGCGGGCAGCCAGCTGCTCGACTTCCTCGGCGGCATCAAGAAGGCCGATGACGGCACGGAGATCCACGACGTCGTGCTCGATCAAGTGGCGCACGACGGGAAGCACCACGCGGGTGACCCGCGCGTCGGCATGGTGGGCGGTTCCTACGGCGGGCAGATCCAGTTCGCCATCGCCGGCCGCGACCCGCGGCTCGACGCGATCATCCCGATCATCACGTGGAACGACCTGAGCTACTCGCTCACGCCGAACGACACCTCGATCGTGCCGGGGCAGAGCGTCACCTACCTCACGCCCGGTGTCGCGAAGGTCGACTGGGCCGCGCTGTTCTCCGCGCTCGGCATCGTCGACGGCGTCGAGGGTGTCGGCGGCTCCTTCGACACGTCGCACCTGAACAGCGGCACCTGCCCCAACTTCGACCCGCGCGTGTGCCCGGGCCTGCTCAAGTCCGCGGCCACCGGCTACTCGGACCCGACGACCCTCGAGCTGCTGCGCCACGCCAGCGTGGTCAGCTACATGAGCCACATCCGCATCCCGACGTTCCTCGCGCAGGGTGAGAACGACACGCTGTTCAACCTGCAGGAGTCCGTGGCGACCTACCACGCGCTCAAGGCTCAGGGCACGCCGGTGAAGCTGCTGTTCCAGTCGTGGGGGCACAGCGGCGGCGTCGCGGGGCCCGGCGAGTGGGACGGCGACGCGAAGACCGACAGCTACGAGCTGCGACTGTTCACCGCGTGGTTCGACCACTACCTGAAGGGCGACAAGGTCCCCACCGGTCCCGAGTTCGAGTACTTCCGCGACTGGATGTACCACCCGGGCACCGCTAAGGGCAGCGACGCGGAGCCCGCAGCAGCGGCGGCCTACGGCTCGGCGACGTCGTTCCCGGCCACGAGCTCGCAGGTGTGGGACCTCTCCGGCGCGAGCTCGCTCGTTCCGCCGGGCACGGCGTCGGCGACCGCGAAGTCCTCGCCGTTCGTCACCACCCCGCAGTCGGGCGCCGCGACGAACTTCAGTGAGGTCAGCGCCGAGAACGACGCCCTGCCGTCGCAGCTGACCGTCGTGCACGACGACCCGGGCACGTTCGCGTCGTTCGCCACCGCACCGCTCACGCAGGACACGTACGTGGTGGGTTCGCCGGTGGCGCACTTCCACGTGTCCGCGCTGCCCGCACAGGTCGGGCAGGTCGTCGACCCGACGCTCGACCTCGTGCTGTTCGTCAAGCTCTACGACCGCGCACCCGACGGCTCGATCGAGCTGGTGCACCGGCTCATCGCCAAGGCGCGCATCAGCGACACGTCCGCACCGATCACCGTCGAGCTGCCGGGCATCGTGCACGACTTCGCGAAGGGCCACGCCGCCGAGCTGGTCATCGCCGGCGCCGACTCGGCCTACAAGGGCGACACCGCGGCGAACGTCGTCACCGTCTCGGGCAGCGCGGCCGACCCGAGCACGCTCACGTTGCCGCTGGCACCGCGCGACCAGGACGTGCGCGCTGCCGCGGTGACCAAGCCGACGACGAAGCCGAAGAAGCCGGTGAAGAAGCCGGCCGGCAACGGTGCGAACCCGACGGTGACCGCTCCGGGCGGCTCGCTGGCGGCGACCGGCCTCGGCGTCGTGCTGCCGATCGTCGCGGTGGTCCTCATCGGGCTCGCGGCCGCCATCGCCCGCATGCGACGAAGCGGGGACTGACCGGCCAATAGGGTGCGACCGTGACGCCGTCACCCGACGACTTCCCGTTCCGCATCGAGATCCCGGCGCGGTTCGCCGACCTCGACGTGAACATGCACCTCAACAACACGGCGGTCTCGACGTTCTACGAGGACGCCCGCACCACCATGCACATGGCGAAGCTCCGCCCTTGGCTGGGCGCCGAGCCTCCGCGCCGCTCGCGCCTGTTCGTGGCGCGGACCACGATCGAGTACTTCGTCGAGGGCCCCTACCCCGCGACGTACACGGTCGCCATCGGCATCTCGAAGGTCGGGACGGCGTCGTTCGTCGACAGCCTCGGCCTGTTCACCGGCGGCCAGCTGATCGGTGCGTGCGACACGGTGATGGTGCACAGCTTCGGGAGCGGCAGCGCGCCGATCCCGGACGACATGCGCGAGCTGCTGGCCACCCTCACGGCGACGTCGCTGCTGCGGCACTGACATGGACGAGCAACCGCTGCGCCCCGAGCTGCACGAGCTGCAGGTGCGCCAGCACGTGCTCTCCGACGCCGGACGGCCCGACGCCGTGGCGAAGCGGCACGGCAGCGGTCGGCGCACGGCACGCGAGAACCTCGAGGAGCTGCTCGATCCCGGCTCGTGGGTGGAGTACGGCGGGTTCGCCATCGCCGCGCAGCGCGCTCGCCGCTCGATGGAGGAGCTCATCAACGCCACGCAGGCCGACGGCATCATCGCGGGCATCGGCCGCGCGAACACTGCCGTCGTCGGTGAGGAGCAGGCGGGCTGCGCCGCGCTGTCCTACGACTACATGGTGCTGGCCGGCAGCCAGGGCATGACCGGCCACCGCAAGACCGACCGCATGTTCGAGCTCATCGAAAGGATGCGCCTGCCGGTGGTGCTGTTCGCCGAGGGCGGCGGCGGCCGGCCGGGCGACACCGACCACGCGATGGTCGGCGGGCTCGACATCATGACCTTCTCGCTCTTCGCGCGGCTGTCCGGGGTGGTGCCGCGCATCGGCATCGCCGGCGGCTACTGCTTCGCCGGCAACGCCGCGCTGTTCGGCCTGTGCGACATCACCATCGCCACCGAAGGCTCGAGCATCGGCATGGGCGGCCCGCCGATGATCGAAGGCGGCGGCCTCGGTGTCGTGTCGCCCGACGACGTCGGCCCGGTCTCCATGCACGAGAGGACCGGGGCCATCGACCTGCTCGCCCGCGACGACACGCACGCGACCGAGCTCGCGCGCCGGGCTCTGGCGTACTTCCAGGGCCGCGCGCACGACTGGAGCTGCGCGGACCAGACGGCGCTGCGCGACGTCGTGCCCGAGAACCGGCGCCGCGCCTACGAGGTGCGCAGGGCGGTCGAGCTCGTCGCCGACACCGGCTCGGTGCTCGAGCTCCGCCCGCGCTTCGGCCGCGGTGTGGTGACCGCGCTTGCGCGCCTCGAAGGCCGACCCGTGGGCATCATCGCCAACAACCCGATGCACCTGGCCGGCGCGATCACCAGCGACGTCGCCGACAAGAGCGCGCGGTTCCTGCAGCTCTGCGACGCGTTCGGCCTGCCGGTGCTCGCGCTCGTCGACACCCCGGGCATCATGGTCGGCCCGGACGCCGAGAAGACCGCGCTCGTCCGGCACTCCGCGCGCCTGTTCAACGTGGGCGCCAACCTGCGCGTGCCGCTGTTCGCGGTGATCCTGCGCAAGGGCTACGGGCTCGGCGCGATGGCGATGACCGGCGGCAGCTTCCACGCCGCGCTGGGCACCGTCGCCTGGCCCACCGGCGAGGTCGGTGGCATGAACCTCGAAGGCGCGGTGCGGCTGGGCCTGCGCCGCGAGCTCGCAGCCATCGAGGACGAGGACGAGCGGCAGCGCGTGTACGAGGCCGCGGTCGCCGGCGCCTACGCGACGGGGAAGGCGCTGTCGGCGGCGACGTACTTCGAGATCGACGACGTGATCGACCCCGCCGAGACCCGCGCCCGCGCCGTCGCGACGCTGTTCGCGTCGCGCGGTCCCGGCCCCACCGAGCGGCGACTCGTCGACCCATGGTGACCGGGCCCGCTCGCAGGCTCCCGGCGCCCACGTGACTACGGTGGCCCTCCATGGACGCCGCTGACTTCGACGCGATCCTCTCCGCAGTCCGCGACTTCGTGCGCGAGCGGGTCATGCCCCGCGAGGACGAGATCGAGGAGACCGACGCCTTCCCCGACGACCTGCGCGAGCAGGTCGCCGCGATGGGGCTGTTCGGCTTCGCGATCCCGGAGGAGCACGGCGGTCTCGGCTGCACCGTCGAGGAGCAGGTCCGCATCGTCATGGAGCTCGGCTACACCTCGCCCGCGCTGCGCTCGCTCGTCGGCACGAACAACGGCATCGCCGGGCACGTGCTCATCGAGGGCGGCACCGAGGAGCAGAAGAAGGAGTGGCTGCCCAAGCTCGCGTCGGGAGAGGTGCTGGCCGCGTTCGGTCTGTCCGAGCCCGACGCCGGGTCCGACCCGTCGACGCTGACCACCAAGGCGGTCCGCGACGGCGACGAGTGGGTCATCACCGGCACCAAGCGCTACATCACCAACTCGGTCAACGGCGACGCGATCTTCGTGTTCGCGCGTACCGACCCGGACGCACCACCGGCGCGCGGCATCGCCAACCTCATCGTCCCGGCCGGCACGCCCGGTCTCACCATCGGCCCCAAGGACAAGAAGATGGGCCAGGCCGGCGCGTGGAGCGCCGACGTGATCCTCGACGGCGCCCGTGTCCCGCACACCAACCTCATCGGCGGCGACGCCGGCGTGACCACCGGCTTCGGCACCGCGATGCGCTGCCTGGCGCACGGTCGGCTGCACATCGCGGCGCTGTCGGTCGGCATCGCGCAGCGCGCCACCGACGAGATGGTCGCGTGGGCGCAGAACCGGGTGCAGGGCGGCAAGCCCATCGGGCAGCACCAGCTCGTGCAGGGGCTGATCGCCGACAGCGTCACCGAGCTGCACGCCGGTCGCGCGCTGGTGCTCGACGCCGCCCGCCGGTACGACCGCGGCGAGGACGTGCGCATGGGGCCGGCGACCGCGAAGTACTTCTGCAGCGAGATGGCCGGCCGGGTCACCGACCGCGCCGTGCAGGTGCACGGCGGCGCCGGCTACATCCGCGGGGTCCCCGCCGAGCGCTTCTACCGCCACGCCCGGCTGCTCCGGATCTACGAGGGCACGTCCCAGATCCAGCAGACCATCATCGCCAAGACCGTCCTGGGCGACGCCGCCCGCTAACCCAGCTCGGTGCCGACGACGCTCACGAACGCGACGCTCTCACCGGGGCCGCCACCGAGGTTGTGCGTGAGCGCGAGCCCGCGGTCGGCCGTCTTCACCTGACGCTCGCCCGCCTCGCCGCGCAGCTGCGTCCAGCACTCGAACAGCATCCGCAGGCCGCTGGCGCCCACCGGGTGGCCGAAGCTCTTGAGGCCGCCGTCGGGGTTGATCGGCAGGTCGCCGTCGCGGTCGAACGCGCCCGCGAGGACCTCCTTGCACGCGGTGCCGCGCGCGGCGAAGCCGAGGTCTTCCATGAGCACGATCTCGGTGGGCGTGAAGCAGTCGTGCACCTCCGCGAGCGCGAGCTGTGAGCGCGGATCGGTGATGCCGGCCTGCGCGTACGCGTCCTCCGCGCAGCGCACCGTCTCCGGGAACGACGTGTAGTCGTAGGTGTCGTCGTTCTGCCCGGCCGCGTAGCCCGCGGCCAGCGACAGCGCCTTCACGTACAGCGGCTTGTCGGTGTACTTGTGCGCGTCCTCGGCCCGGACCACGATCGCGGCGGCCGCGCCGTCGGCGACGCCGGAGCAGTCGAAGACTCCGAGCTGACCGGCGATGTTCGCGGCCTTCTCGATGGTCTCCTTCGAGACCTCCTTCTTGAACTGCGCGCGGGAGTTGAGCGCACCGTTCGCGTGGTTCTTCCACGCCACGTGCGTCATCGCGGCCCGGAAGGTGTCGGCGTCGACGCCGTACTTCGCCTGGTAGGCGGGCGCGAGGAAGGAGAAGTTCGCCGGCGCCGAGGTGCCGGCCCGGGTGCCGTCGTCCTGCGGCTTCACCGAGATGAGCCCCGCGTAGCCGGTGTCCTTGAGCTTCTCGGCGCCGACGGCCATCGCGACGTCGACCGCACCGGCGGCGACCGCGTAGCACGCGTTGCGGAACGCGTCGGAGCCGGTGGCGCACATGTTCTCGACGCGCGTGACCGGCTTGTTGTCCAGGCGCAGCGGGCGCGACAACGTGAGGCCGCTGACGCCGGACGCGTAGACACCCATCCAGTACGCGTCGATGTCGTCCGGCCCGAGCCCGGCGCTCTGCCAGGTCTCGGTGACGGCGTCGACGATGAGGTCGTCGAGGCTCTTGTCGAACCGCTCGCCGAACGGCGTGCAGCCGATGCCGACGATCGCGACCTTGTCCTTGAGCGAGTGGATCGCCATCAGGCAGACACCTCCGCAGTGCTGACGGGACGGGCCTTCCAGAAGTAGTTGTGGATCCCTTCCATCGTGAGCAGACGACGGAAGGTGAGCTGCACGACCTGACCGACCTTCACCGCGGCGGGGTCGACGTCGGTCAGCTCGATCTGCACGCGGCCGCCGACCTCGAGGTCGAGCACCGCGCAGACGAGGGGCGGGCTGGGCGAGAACGCCAGCCGGTCGACCGTGTAGGTGACGATCGTCGCCTTGAGGCCGGCGCCGGAGATGGGATCGAACTGGTCGACCGCGCGGCAGCGCAGGCACACGCGCGGCAGCGGGAACTGGATGGTCCCGCAGGCGCGGCAGGTTCCCCCGGAGAACGCGAACTTGTAGTCGGCGTTGCGTCCGGCGTACGGCGCCGACGGGCGCACCGGGTCCGGGCGGCGCGGCGGCTCACGGTCGAGCAGGCCGCGCCACAGCAGGTACGTCGGGTAGAGCAGCGGGCGCGTCGCGGCCAGGCCGTCGCGCAGCGAGGTGCCGCGCGCTCCCGGCAGCCGCTCGGTGGTGCGGAACAGGAACGCGTCGGCGCCGTCGGCGAGCGACAGGAGCAGCAGCAGCTGGTTCGGGCCCGCCTTGTCGAGCAGGTCGGCCAGGACGAGCCCGACGTGCGCCGCGCCCGCGTTGCCGACGAGGTCGAGCAGGTCGGTCGAATCACCGGTGGCTCCGGTCTGCTTCGCAAGCGATCCGGCGACGACCTTCACCGCGCGCAGGTTCGGGCCCGCGACGCCGACCGCGTCGACGTCGCCGGGCGCGAGGTTCGCGGCCTTGAGCACGTCGGCCACCGCGTGGTCGGCGAGCTTCACGTACTCGCCCTCGCCGAACCGCTCCTCCCAGGTGCGCGAGCCGGTCTCCCCCGGGATGCGCCACCGGTCGAGGAACTCCTCCGAGACCGATGCCGTGGCGACGAGCTCCGCGACGACGTCGGTGTCACCGAACACGAACGCGGCGGCCGCGTCACCGGACGTGCGCTCGTCCGCGCCGCCGGCGAGCCCGCCGCGGATGTCCGACAGCGCCGCGACGCCGCTGGTCTTGGCGGCGGCGAGCAGCGCAGCGGCGCCGGAGCGCACGGACGCGCCGAGGTCGAACGCGCCGACCGAGCCGGGCAGGCCGAGCGCGGCGTGCACCGTGGTCGCGTTGGTCTTGTCGACGTAGGCGGGGTCGGTGGTCGCGAACCACACCGCGTCGGGCGATCCGGTCGCCATGAGCAGCGCCGGCCGCACCGCCTCGACGGCCATCGAGGTGGTGTCCTCGTCGTAGCCGGCGACCGCGCGGGCGCCCTTGGCCTTCTCGCCGACCGCCGCGGCCGCCTCGCCCCGGTCGAGCCGGTAGCAGGGGACGTAGGTCGCGTACCCGGTGATACCCGGCACCCGGGCCTCCTTCTGTGACACCGATGTCAGGAAGCCAGGGTAGGGCGGGCGCGATACCCGGCAAGCGGCTCTGTGATCGCCGCCACGCACGCGGCCCAGCGCGGCCAGCTTGGCTCCATCATGTAACGGATTCCCGCACCGGCGCGGGGGCCGAGGAGGCAACGTGGCTGCACAGATCCCGCTCGTCGACTACCTCGTCCTCGGAGACGATCCCCACCTCGTCGCCCACGAGTGCACGGACTGCGGCGCCCGGTTCTTCGACCGGCGCAACGCGTGCGCGTCCTGCGGCGGCGATGCGTTCAAGGACGGCGTCCGCATCGCCACCGAGGGCGAGCTGGAGACGTTCACGATCGTCGGCTTCGCCGCGAAGGGTGTGCCGGTCCCGTTCGTCGCCGGCATCGTCGACTGCGACGGCACCACCGTGCGCGGCAACATCATCAACACGCCACCCTCGCCCGAGAGCATCCGGACGGGCATGAAGGTGAAGCTCGCGACGTTCATCGCGGGTACCGACTCCGAGGGCACCGAGGCCGTGGGCTACGGCTTCGAGCCCGCCTGAGACCCCGCGACCAGAGGAGAACGCAATGGCTGAAGACGTCTGGATCCTCGGGATCACGATGAGCAAGTTCGGGAAGCACCCCGACAAGGACGTGATCGACCTCGGCGCCGAAGCGGCGCGCGCGGCCCTCAAGGACGCGGGAGTGTCCATCAAGGACATGGGCGTCATCGCCGCGGGCAACCTGATGAACGCGGGCGCGCCCACCGCACAGCTGATCCAGAAGCAGATCGGGCAGACCGGCATCCCCGCCTACAACGTCGGCAACGCCTGCGCCACCGGCGCAAGCGCTCTGCGCATCGCCATCATGTCGGTGAAGTCGGGCGAGTCGGACTTCGGTCTGGCGGTCGGCGTCGAGAAGCTCTCCGGCGCAGGCCTTCTCACCGGCAACATGGCTGCCAAGGAAGGCGCGACGTTCGAGCCCAAGGGCCGCTTCGGTGAGGTGCTGCCGCTCGACGGGCGCATCGGCACCGAGACCATGCCCGGCGTGTTCGCGCAGATCGGGCAGAAGTACGGCCACACCTACGGCGTGGACACGAGCTTCGAGCTGTTCGCGAAGATCGCCGAGAAGAACCACGCGCACTCGACGCTGAACCCGCTGGCGACCTACCAGAAGCGGTTCACGCTCGAAGAGATCATGAACGAGCCGATGATCGCCTACCCGAACACGCGCGCGATGTGCTCGGCCAACTGCGACGGGGCCGCCGCTGCGGTCGTCGTGTCCGACAGCAAGCTCAAGACGCTGTCCAAGGAGCAGCAGCGCCGCGCGGTGAAGATCAGCGCCTCGATCCTCACGAGCGACCCGTGGGAGGAGGCCTGCCAGGTGCTGCCCGACGTCAGCACGCTGACGAAGGCGGCCGCCCGGCAGGCCTACGAGCAGGCCGGCGTCGGCCCGCAGGACCTCG
This sequence comes from Mycobacteriales bacterium, assembly GCA_035545535.1. Classification (GTDB taxonomy): domain Bacteria; phylum Actinomycetota; class Actinomycetes; order Mycobacteriales; family CAJCIY01; genus DASZYF01. The sequence goes on from DASZYF010000063.1 coordinate 13,455, forward strand.
ACCTCGTCGAGCTGCACGACTGCTTCGCCACCGCCGAGCTCGTGCACTACGACAACCTGCTGCTCTGCGAGGAGGGCGGCGCGGTCGACTTCTTCGACAGCGGCGCCACCTGGCGGGACGGCACGACCCCGGTCAACGTCTCGGGCGGTCTCGAGAGCAAGGGGCACCCGGTCTCGGCCACCGGCATCGCGAACATCTGGGAGGTCGCCCACCACCTCCGCGGTGAGGCGGGCGACCGCCAGATCGAGGGCGCCAAGGTCGGCCTCGCGCACGTCATCGGTCTCGGCTCGGCGTGCGGCATCCACATCCTGGAGAAGTCGGCGGCCTGATCCGGCAAGGCCCACGATGCGCCCTCCCGCCCTGCGGGAGGGCGCTTCGTCATCTGTCGATCCCGAGGGCGCCCGTTCGTCGTCATGATGTGAGGCCCGGGAGGCGGGCCGCGACGAAGGGACATCCGATGGCGCAGTACCTGGTGCTCATCTACGAGACCGAGGAGAGCTACGCCGCGCTCTCGCCCGACGAGGCGAACGCGATCACGGCCGCCTACATGGCGTTCGGCGAGAAGAACGCGGCGACGATCGACGGCGGCAACGCGCTCCAGCCGACGAGCACCGCGACGACGATCCGCCCCGACGGCAGCGGCGGCTTCACGGTCACGGACGGTCCCTTCGTCGAGACGAAGGAAGCGCTCGGCGGCTACTACCTCATCAACGCCGACGACCTCGATGCGGCGATCGCCGTGGCCAAGCAGGTCCCGGCGCGCTTCGGCGGCGTCGAGGTCCGCCCGATCATGACGTTCTCCTGACGAGCACCGCGCTGGCACCAACCCCGGCCGCGGTCGCCGCGGCCGTCGCGGAGGCGCACCGTCGCGAGTGGGCCTTCGTGCTCGCCGCGACGGTGCGCGTCGCGCGTGACATCGACCTCGCCGAGGAGTGCGTGCAGGACGCCTACGCGCAGGCGCTGAGCACGTGGGCCGAGCAGGGCGTGCCGAGCAAGCCCGGGGCGTGGCTGACGACGGTCGCCCGCCGGAAGGCGCTCGACCAGCTGCGGCGCGCGTCGACGCTGCAGCGCGCGCTCCCGCTCCTGCTCGACGACGACGTCGAGCCGGGTCCCGAGGACGTCGTCACCGGCGTCGACGAGATCCCCGACGACCGGCTCCGGCTCATCTGCACGTGCTGCCACCCGGCGCTGTCGATCGAGGCGCAGGCCGCGCTGACGCTCCGGCTGCTGTGCGGCCTCACGACCGCCGAGGTCGCCCGCTGCTTCCTCGTCACCGAGCCGACGATGGCCGCGCGCATCACCCGGGCGAAGAAGAAGATCGCCGCCGCCCGCATCCCCTACCGCGTGCCCGCGGCCGCGGAGCTGCCCGAGCGCATCGACGGCGTGCTCACCGTCGTGCACCTGCTCTTCACGGCCGGCCACACGGCGCCCGCGGGCGACCGGCTCGTCCGTCACGACCTCGTCGAGCGCGCGCTGGACCTGTGCCGCATGCTGCGCGCGCTCCTGCCCGCGGACCGGGACGTGGCCGGGATGCTCGCGCTGATCCTGCTGACCGATGCGCGCCGCGCGACCCGGACCGACGACGCGGGGCGGCTCGTGCTGCTCGAGGACCAGGACCGCTCGCAGTGGGACGGCGACGAGATCCGCGAAGGCGCGGCGCTGGTGCGTGAGGCGCTGCGCGGACGGCCGCCGAGCCGCTACGCGTTGCAGGCCGCGATCGCCGCCGTGCACGCCGAAGCACCGACCTGGACCGACACCGACTGGAGCGAGATCGCCGCGCTGTACGAGCTGCTCGGCGAGCAGTGGCCGTCGCCGGTGATCGCTCTCAACCGCGCCGTGGCCGTCGGGCTGGCCCGCGGGCCCGCGGCCGGGCTCGCGCTGCTCGACGAGCTCGGCGCCGAGCCGCAGCTCGCCACCTACTCCTACCTCCCGGCCGCGCGGGCTGACTTCCTGCGCCGGCTCGGCCGCACGGGCGAGGCGCGCGTCGCCTACCAGGAAGCCCTGCTGCTCACCGAGAACGAGGTCGAGCGCGACTTCCTCGCCGGCCGCCTCGCCGATCTCGCCAACCCGTGAGGGGTCAGGTCCAGGTGTAGGTGACGCCGGTCAGGTCCTCGGAGATCTCCCACAGGCGGCGCGCGTCCTCGTCGCTCTGCGCGCGCCCGGTCTTCACCGCCGGCGCCGGGTGGCCGCGCTGCTCGAAGTAGCCGTCCGGCCCCCAGTAGGAGTCCGGCAGCACGTCCGGCATCGTCGCCGCGTAGAGCTGCGGCAGCGCACCCATCGCATCGGACTGCCCGAGGATCTTGTCGGCGACCTTGATGCCGCGTGCGAACAGCGAGCCCATGCCGCCGATGCCGGGCTGGGTGAGGTTGGTGGCGGCGTAGCCGGGGTGCCCGCACGCGGCGACGAGGTCGCTCCCGGCCTCGTCGGCGCGCCGCGCGAGCTCGCGGATGAAGAGCAGGTCGGCGAGCTTGGACTGCGTGTACGCGCCCCAACGGAAGTACCGCTTGCGCTCGTAGTTGAGGTCGTCGAAGTCCATCCGCCCGAACTTGTGCGCGTTGGACGACACCGAGACCACGCGCGGCGCCGTCGCCTTCAGCAGCAGCGGCAGGAGCCGGCCGGTCAGCGCGAAGTGGCCGAGGTGGTTGGTGCCCAGCTGCATCTCGAAGCCCTGCTTGGTACGGGCGAGCGGGATGGCCATGACCCCCGCGTTGTTCAGCAGCACGTCGAGGTGGTCGAGCTCGCCGGCCAGCTGCTCGGCGCACGCCTGCACGGAGGCGAGGTCGGACAGGTCGAGCGCCACCACCCCGGGCTCCGGCCCGGTCGCCAGGGCAGCGACGCCGTCGCGCGCCGCCTTGGCCTTCTCCTGGTTGCGGCAGGCCATGATGACCCGCGCACCCTTGGCCGCGAGCGCCTCCGCGCTGCGCAGCCCGAGTCCGCTGTTCGCGCCGGTGACGAGCACGGTGCACCCGGTCTGGTCCGGTATGTCCGCTGCTGTCCACTTGGCCACGCCGCCATCCTGGGTCAAACGGACCATCTGTGCCGATCGAGGCCCGAACGAGCCTCCGCCACCCCTACCGTTCATCCCGCAGTCACCCGATCGGAGCACCCCGGTCGTGGCGGCTGGCCCTGACGCCCGAATCGCAACAATCCGACAACCGACGTGAATGGGACGGACATCAGCGTCCCCCGCAGAGCGACCCCCGCCCCTGGAGAGCAGATGAGCGCACGCCCCCGCACCTTCGGCACCCGCCTGGCCGCCGGCCTCGTGGGGGCTCTCGCGCTCACCGTGGCGCTGCCCGGCATCGCCGACGCGGCCCCACGCACGAGCGCTCCGACGTTCACCTCGCAGCCGCCGTCGCTGACGAGCTCGACGACGGCGACCTTCACCTGGACCGGACCCAGCGGGTCGACGACCTACTACGACAAGACGCAGCAGTGCGCCCTCGACAGCGGTGCCTACGCCCCGTGCAGCTACACCGTGACCTTCAGCAACCTCCTGGACGGCAAGCACACGGCGCACTTCCGCATGCAGCACACCGGCCGGCGCCTGAGCACGACCACCAAGACGTGGACCGTCGACACCGTGCCGCCGCCGGCACCGACCCTGTCACAGCCACCCACGCCGACGAGCACCAAGGCCGTGTCCATCTCCATCGCGGACACGGAGTCGGGCGTCACGTTCACCTGCGCGCTTGACAGCGGGACCGCCGCGGCGTGCACCAGCCCCTACTCGAAGACCGGACTCGCCGACGGTGTCCACACGCTCGTCGTGACGGCCAAGGACAAGGCCGGGAACACGGCGGCATCGCAGGTGTCGTGGACCGTCGACTCCACCGCACCGGCGGCCGTCGTCGTGACGCCCCCGCCCAGCCCCACGAACGACCCGACCGCCCAGGTCTACTTCGTCGACTCATCCCCGGACGTCACCCACTACACCTGCGCCATCGACACTCACCTCGCGGTCGCGTGCACCAGCCCGTGGACCCCGAACTTCCCGCCGGTGCAGGGCACGAACACCGTCGTGATCATCGCGTACGACGCGGCGAACAACGCGTCGGACTCGGGCAGCGCCGACTGGGTCTTCGACAACGTGGCTCCCCCCGCGCCGTTCGTGCTCGACGGCCCCGCGGACCCGACCAACCAGACCAGCGCGTCGATCGACTTCAGCGACTCCGAGCCGACCAGCACCTTCGAGTGCCGATTCGACAGCTCGAACGACGCCGACTGGGCGTCCTGCACGTCGCCGTTCACGGTCGACTCGCTCTCCAACGCGACGCACACGCTCGAGCTCCGCGCGACCGACGGCGCCGACAACACCAGCACGGCCACGTCCTACAGCTGGACCGTCAACAGCAGCCTGGTGTACGAGCCGGTCAC